>CAZOHR010000337.1:0-4293 GCA_964579045.1 uncultured Bacteroidales bacterium
AAATCCACATATTTTAATAATATATGTGGATTGAAAAATAAATATAAAGCAATTTATTATTGTTAATGTATAGGATGCTTTGGTCTTTTATCGAAAATCAATCTTTGTTCGTCGTTTAGTATTTTTCTGATATCCATATCATGTGCTATCTGCATTTTGGCAATCTTGGTTTTTAAAGCTCCAATTTCGTCAACTATTGTATTAATAGCTTTCATATCAGGTTCTTTAATACAAGTCAATGTATTAAGTTTAGCGTCCTTTTCTCTGATTTCATTTTCAATTGGAAGGATGTTTTGTCCAAAACTTATCTGCAGTTTTCTGATACTCTCATTTTGTTCTTTGTTCAGGTTTGGAATTCCCGGCAAAACTGGCGGAGGTGGAGGTAAGGCTTGTTGTATGCCTTCTGGTGGTAAAGGTTTATTCATTTCTTTTAACGGTTTTTCGGGCCTGTTGTTATCAATCTGAGCTGATAATGTAAAACTGATTCCTGTGAATAAAGCAAACAGGATAATTGCTGTTCTGAATGTTTTCATTGTTATTGTTTATTAAATGGTTATTATGATATTTCTGACTGTTTATTCATTTCCAGGCGGCGGCAACAAAGGTTTTTTAGGACGCAATGTTTTCAGGATATCCTTAAGCAAAATTTTGTACTTTAGTTGTTGATTATCATCGCACAAACTCTTAATTTCAACCAGACGATTATATGTTAACAAATTAATTTCAGTTTCCAGATTACCTATTATCGCCGAGAGTGAATCAACTTTTAATTGATCTGTATTCTCCTCATAAATAGTATTGTATAGTAGCTGTTTCACCGAATCTATTTTAAAATGCATAGCTCTGGTTTCATCCATAAACTTTTTTTCATTATTCTCAAATGTAACACGTTGAACAGGGTTTAATTCAAGTTCGTGAGCTATAAAATCAAAAAGTATTTTCTCTCTCGGTAATTGAGGTGGGCGATGATGCGATGGACGGCCCAGCCACAATAATGTTATAGTTGTGATATTTAATATTACCAGAATACTGATTGCTACGGTGGCAAATTTCTTTTCTTTAAAGTAATTCATGCTTCCTCCTTTATTGAATGTTTGTGTTATTGCTGCTTTCGTTAGTTGAAAAATACATGGAAGATATTTCCTCTATCATATTTTCGCGGCTGCTTGATTCTGAACTGCTGTTTCCTTTTAAATAGGGATATGAAACGATAACATTCATGGCGATTATCATGATAAAAAGAGCGTATTTCATAGTAAGCTTCCACTCAAACGGAAATGTTTTTATTTCTTCCAGTTTTTCAATTCGGGCTTCGAGTCTTGTAGAAAAATAAGTTGAACTTTTCGCTTTGTTCAATGAATCGAGCAACTGCATTGTTTTTTCTGTTTCCTCTTTGTAATTATCGATTTTCATTATTGTTCCTATTTAATAGTTAGACGTATATTTTGTTTTTTTCCTTCTTTCTGTTATAACTTTTTGTAATAATTTTCAAGCTGTTTCCTAAGCGATTCTTTTGCCCTCGACATCAGCGATTCTGCTGCTGATTCTGTAGTTTCCATCACCGCTGCTATTTCTCTGGTAGTTAATCCTTCATACTTCGATAATGTAATAGCAATCCGTTGGTTTTGCGGTATTTTATTTAAAGCATCAAGCAATAGTTGTTCTCTTTCGTTTTGTTCAATTGCCTGCAAAGGATCAGCATCCAGTTGTTTTAATTTGCTAGTATTTTCATTATTTATCTGCAAAAGGTTTTTGAAAAGTCCAATATACTTTCTGGTTTTTTGTTTACGGAGTGCATCCAACGATTTATTAACTGCAATGCGGTAGAGCCAGGTTGATAAACTGGAATCACCTCTGAATTTCTCATAAGATAGCCACGCTTCCAAAAACACGTCCTGAGCAATATCTTCGGCATCTTCTTTTTGGTGCACAAAGCCAAAGCAGGTATTTACTACCCTGTCTTTGTATTCTTCCACCAATTGTCTGAATGCTTCTTTTTTGTTCATTTATTAATGTCTGTAATAAATTAGTATGTCTTTTTTTGACGAAATTACTCTAAATTTCCTTCGCAAGGGTATATAGTTCCTCTAAAATTGCAATTTGTAAATAAAATTAGGGAAGAAACCAAGTTGATAAGTTGTTTTTATTGACCTGCTTTGATCATCATATTCTTGCGAAAAAACGTTATCATTATTCGTTACATTTTGCAAATCTAAAGAAAATGATTGCGATAACTTTCTTTTCCGACTATTATGAGTATAGCCAATTTTTAAATCCATTCTAAAATATGTAGCATAGTAATCAGAATAAGCATCTGTTGATAATACATTGTGTGTGGTTGCCTGTGATGCAGTTAAATCAATAGGGGTATATGCTCTGCCACCAGCATTGGTAAGTTTTAAATCAGCACTTATTTTATTCCTTTTATCGCTGCCTACTTTCCACTCTTTTCCACCTAAAATATTATAAACATATCTACCATTAAATGCTGTATTTCTTTCAATTCCATCGCTTCCGGTATATTTTGAATTATAAATAGATGAAGTTAACAAAACATAATATCCTTTGCTGAAAAACTTCTCTATAGTTAATTCTACACCATAGTTTGTTCCTGTACCTTTGTTTGTTAAGCTGTCTTCCAAATCGGTTTTAAAACTTGCTCCGGTATTTAGCATAGAATAGCTACTTGAAAAAGTATTTACAGGCACATTGTAAAGCGATTGATAATATATTTCTGCTTTAACCCGCCAATCTTTTAATGGTTGCAAATCATATCCTAAAACAAAATGATGTGTTTTTGTGAAGTCAAGATTCTTATTGTTATAACTATAAGAGCTATCCATATTTTGGGATTGTAAAAAATAAACGTTTATTGGTTGCATTTGCGAATGAAGTCCGTAGCCAAAACTCAAACTACTTTTATTATTAAGTTCATATTTCAGTCCTAAACGAGGTTCAACTGATGTTGAATTGTTTAAGAAAAACAATTGAGAATGAACACCGGCATTTAATGTAAGTTTTTCGCTGAAACTATATTTGGCATGAATGTATGCTTGTGCCAGATTGGTGTAACTGTTGTAATCCCAAATTTGTTTCCAGTTATCTATATTTCTTTCTTTTGTTCTGTAATACAAATCCAATCCTATCAATTCATCCTGAACTCCAATTTTCACAAACAGGCGTGAGTTTATTTTGGAATTAAAACTTGTTGAAAAATTATAAGCTGTTTTGGCAACATTGTTTTCTTGTCCAACATAAGATTTGCTTGTTTGGCGGTCGAAAGAATAATCGGTTTGGTCGGTTTTGGAATAATTTAAACCAATTATAGAACTGAAATAAGATTTATTACTTATTTGTTTGAAATGGTTCAATCCAATAATTCCAATTTTGCTGCTCAAATCATGTCCGCCACCCTCGCTTGCATACAAAGAACCCGAAGTGCCACCGGAGATATTGATAATGCTTGTTGCCCAAATGCCAAACATGGTAAACCTGCCCAATTTTGTATTTCCACTATTTACATTAAATGACAAATCCTGATACGAAGGTGTGGCAGTTGTGCCAATATTAACACCCAAAGTTTGAGCAACTCCTGCTAAAGCATAACGATAACCTACCATATAGGAAGAACCATTTGTTTTATTTATCGGTCCTTCGGTGGTTGCTTCCAAACCAGTTATCACACCCAATTGCAGTGTAGTTTCTCTTTTATTAGAATTACCGTTTCTAAAACCCAAATCAAAAACACCAGCGGTTGCATTACCATATTCCGAAGGAAAAGCAGAAGTTAAAAAATCGGAACTCTTAAGTAGATTAGTATTAATTGCACTAACTGCCCCTCCGGTTGTTCCTACAGAAGCAAAATGGTTAGGATTAGTAACATTCATTCCGTTTATCCGCCACAAAACACCTACCGGCGAATTGCCCCGTATTACAATATCATTTCTGGAATCGTCAGGTGCACTTACTCCAGCAAAATTAGCAACCAAACGTGCTGCATCACTTCGTCCACCCGAGTATCTGTTTACTTCTTCCATCGAAAAAGTACGGGCACTAATTGAAGTTAAATTGTTGATGGTTTTATCTTTACTGTTTGCTGTTACAACAACTTCAGCTAAATTGGTAATATTCTCTTCCATTGCAATATCAAGTATTGTTTCTTTGCCTGATGTTACTACAACATTTGGAACAATCACATCTTTATAACCTATAAATGAAACTTTTATTTCATACCTGTCAGGACAATTTAGTATTATATAAGAATGAAATCTTATACTAATATATACTGATTTA
>CAZOHR010000338.1:0-4292 GCA_964579045.1 uncultured Bacteroidales bacterium
GAAATTCTTTAACACAATAAAGTTTCTTAAATCCCCCAGAAATATTGCTTGACCCTTTTTTTATACTCAGATTATTTTAGATTATTCAGAATTTTTCCATTTTATGATTTTTGAGATATAATATTAAAAACATTATTGTAAATTTGCGGTTTTTAGAATAATGAAGACTTTTAGACAAATCACAAAGGATGTAAATGCTGATCTCGAACATTTTGAGAGTTTATTAGTTGATATTGCTGGTTCTCAACGTGAAAATCTTCAAGAAATTCTTAATTATATTTTTGAAACGAAAGGCAAAAGGGTTCGCCCTGTTTTGGTGTATTTAACATGTAGATTGTTTTCTGTTCCATCTCAATCTACTCACAATGCTGCTTTGTTGGTAGAACTGATGCATACTGCTACATTACTGCATGACGATGTTGTAGATGATGCGACGCTGCGAAGAGGTAAGCAAACTATTAATCATAAATGGGATGATAAAACTGCAGTTCTTGCTGGCGATTTTTTATTTGCTAAGGCAATGAAAATTGCTACTGATAATAAGGAGTATCGATTATTTGACATTATTACTCCTGCAATTATTAGTTTAAGTGTAGGTGAATTGCAACAAATGAATAATTCCGCAAAGTTTGAGATTAATAGTGATAAGTATTTCGAAGTTATTGAAAACAAAACAGCATCATTATTGTCAGTGTGTTGCAAATCTGGTGTTTACACATCGGGTGCAAGTGATAGATACATTGAATTAGCGGGTTTATTTGGTGAGATACTAGGAGTGATTTTTCAGATAAAAGATGATATTCTTGATTATGTGGGAAATGGTGAAACTGGTAAAGAGAATGGAATTGATATTCGTGAAGGAAAGATTACTTTGCCATTAATTTGCGCTTGGGATAATATGAGCGAAAACGAAAGAGTTGATATTCGTAATCTCTATGCAATTGCGGGAAGTGATAGAATGGCAGAGAAAACCATAATCCAATCAGTTATTAGTAATAAGGGGATTTTAGGAAGCGAAGAAATTATGAAAACTAAAAAAAGTGAAGCCCTAAGAATTTTATCGGAATTTCCCGAGTCTAAAGCACGAGAGGCACTTATTGGATTAGTGGATTATATTATCGATAGAGATAAATAAAAAGAGGCCTAAATTTTAAGCCTCTTTTTATATTAATCAATCAGGATTAAAAGTATTTTATTTCTTGTTGATTACCATCGAATTTATTTAAATCTGTAAGAATACTGTTTGCTAGTTTAGAAGCTCCTAAGCGAAATAATTTGTTGTTTAACCATTCTTCTCCAAGAATTTCCTTTACTATAAGATAAAACAAAATGGAGTCTTCTGAAATTGACATTCCTCCAGAAGGTTTTATTCCAATTTTTTTACCTGTTTTATCATAATATGCTTTAATTGCCGAACACATTGCAAATACTGCTTCTGGTGTTGCAGATATAGGTGTTTTCCCGGTAGATGTTTTAATAAAGTCTGCTCCTGATTCCATCGATATTATGCTTGCCAGATAAATATTGTCGGTATTTAATAATTCGCCAGTTTCAAGGATTACTTTTAGATGTGCATCGCCAATAGAGTGTTTTATAATGTTAATTTCGGTTGCAACTTTTGCGTAATCTTTTTCAAGAAATGAACCTACTGAAATTACGATATCTATTTCATCTGCTCCCTTATTTACTGTAAGTTCGCATTCAGCGGCTTTTACCGAAAGGAATGTTTGTGATGACGGAAAACAAGCTCCTACGGCTGCAATGTTAATGTTTTTTGCAGTAAGATTTGTCTTTACAGTTGGAACTAAAGAAGGGTAAACACAAATAGCCGCAACATTTTTATATTTCGGAAAATGTTGGTTGAATTCGTTGACTTTAATAGTCATTGCTTTAATCTTCTCTGTTGTATCGCTCGTATTGAGGCTAGTGAGATCGATTAAATTAAAAATATCTATCAGGGTTTCTCTGGTTTTGTTTTCCTGAATTTTAGATTTAAGTTCATTTAGTTTAGCATCAATAAATTGTTGTGTTGGTGCTGTGCTGTAATTAAAGTCTTGCATATTATTTAAGTTTATTGTTTTCTATATGTCTGGTTTTATCTCTATCTGTTTTTTTCTTTAAATTGTTTTCTAGTGCTTTTGTAAGATCAATGTCAGTTTGATTTGCGATACAAAGTAAAACCCAAAATACATCGGCTATTTCTTCCTCGAGATTAAGAATTTCGCCTGGTTTCGCTGATTGTTCACCATATTGTCTTGAAATTACTCTAGCCATTTCGCCAACTTCTTCTGTTAAAACAATCATATTTGTTTTAACGTCAAAATATCTTACGCCATAAGTCTTAATCCATTGATCTACAGCTGTTTGCGCATCTTGAATAGTCATTTACATACATTTATAAATCCAAAAATTTTGTTCAGTTGTTTGATTTGGCTGAACAATGAATAAATTCTCTTCGTTTAGTATAGGAAAAGTCCTGATGCAAAGATAGTAATTTCCTGGTTCTAATTTTAATTTGAAATCTCCAACGTTAGCTAATGTGCTGTCTGATATATCGAGAAGTTGATTTATTGATCCTGGGAAAGTGTCTTTTGTTGCGGTATTCACAAAATGGATATATCCAGAATATGGAGAATATGTCCAAAAACTTTGGTCAAATACACAACTTCCTTCTCCATATTGCAAGTTTCCATTAACTCCTGATTTTAGAGAATTAGTTTCGCATGAAAATAGAGCTGTAAGCATTGCTAATACTAGGTAAATGAATATTTTATGTCTCATTATATTCTGTTTTTTGAGTCAATAATTATGGTCACTGGACCGTCGTTGCATAAGCTCACTTGCATGTTTGCGCCAAAGACGCCAGTCTGTACTTTTTTGTCTAAAATATGTTCTGTTTCGGCAATAAATTTGTCATATAGAGGAACGGCAATTTCTGGTTTTGCTGCCTCAATATAAGATGGGCGGTTTCCTTTTTTTGTGCGAGCGTGTAAAGTAAATTGACTAATTATCATTATATCATTTTTCTTTTCAAGGCATGATAGATTCATTGTACCATCAGCGTCGTCGAAGATTCTGAGATTTGCAATTTTATTGCAAAGCCAAGTTATATCTTCAATATTATCATCATGGGTGATACCTAAAAGTATGAGAATGCCCTCTCCTATTGAGGATATAGTTTGGTTGTCTATTTTCACACTTGCTTCTTTAACTCTTTGTATTACTGTAATCATTTTCTAAGTGCTAAAGTGTTGATAATTAATGTTTTAGGCATTGTTCCACATGGAACATTATTCGAATAAGTTTGTGAATTCAAATTTAGTAACATCAAAAAGTCCTTTGTCTCCTATTTTTAAATTTGGGATTACCAAAAGAGCCATAAATGATAATGTCATAAATGGAGAAGTAAGCTTGGATCCATTAGTTTTTATAACTGTATTTAGTTTTTCGTAAATGTCTGCAACCTCTTGCGCTGGTTGTTGTGTCATTAGTCCAGCAAATTCGAGTTCGAGCGTGTAATAGTCTTTTTGTTTGACATAACAGAGGCCTCCTTTATGTTCAATTATTTCGTTTATGGCATTGCAAATATCTGAATCATTGCATCCTATTGCGATGATATTATGACTATCGTGTGCTATGGAGGTGGCAATTGCACCACTTTGTAATCCAAAACCATTTATAAATCCAATTTGTGGTTTTGAATTTTTAATGTATCGGTTGTAGACAACTATTTTTAAAATGTCATGTTCAGTATCAGATACAATGTTTCCGTTTTCTACTTTTGGAGTAGTTGTGAATGAATTTGTTACAAGTTCTTTATCGACGACCTCAATAACTTTAATTTTAGATTTTTCTGGTTTTATTAGTAGGTCGTTAATTGTGATTGTCGATGCAAAAAATTTATTAACAGGTTTTACTTTTGGAGTGCTAAATAAAATTCGTCCATTTGAATAAACAGTGTTGCCGTTAATGATTGTTTCTAAAATTGTGAAATCATTAAGGTTATCTACAAGAATAAAATCGGCAGGATCATTTTTTCTTAAAAGACCTACAGGAAGATTATAATGTTCAACTGGATTTACGCAAGTAGAAATTAGGAGGTCAAAAATGTCAATTTTGTGTTTTAAACCCAATTTCAATATTTTGTTTATATGGCCATATTTAATTAGGTCGTCAGGATGTGAATCGTCTGTGCACAGCATTACCATTTTATTGAATTTGGAAATTAAAGGGTATAATTCGTCAAAATTGCGTGCTGCCGATCCTTCTCGGATTAAAACCTTCATTCCAAG
>CAZOHR010000339.1:0-4266 GCA_964579045.1 uncultured Bacteroidales bacterium
ATTGCTGAAAAGAGTGCTGTGAGCACCGTTAATACAACGACTTGAATGTAAAACTCAGGATTTAATGCAGGATACAAAATTGACTCATAACCAACAGCCTCAAATCCTTCGGCGTACATCCCCAAATCTATACCAACATGTCCGAAATACGAAACTAAAACTTGTGCAATGCCCATTCCGGCAATAGTTCCGGTAAAAGTCAGAAATAGCGTTTCCCAAACAATCATCGCTCGTATTTTGGTTTTGTTCATGCCGATTGCCATCATCATACCTAGTTCTTTTTTTCGTTCGAGAATTGCCATCAGCATCGTATTAATAATCCCAAATGCCAAAGCCATCAGAATAATTAAAACAATGTAAGCACCGTATTGTGTCATCATATCTGTCATCATTCCTAAATCGGGACTTACCTGTTTCCATGTTCTTACAAGATTTTCTGTTCCTGCTACTTTTTCGACTTCCCCTTTTATTGTTTCAAGTTCCTGATTATCGTCCAACAAAACTGCAATTTCGTGTGCTGTATTTTCGTCATAGCCAGTGATTTCGCATAGATGTGATTTCTTAACAAAAACTTGCATCTCATCAAACATCCCATTTGAAGTTTTATAAATTCCGCAAACCTTAAAATTGTCGGGCACGATTGTCCCATCTACATCTTGAAAAGTTAGTACAAGCTTCGATTTAAGATCAAGTTTCATCTTATCTGCCAATTTTTGGCTTATGATAATCTCATTTGACTTCCCATCAGTGAAAAATTCTCCTTTGGTAATTTTTGTATTGAGATTGCTAATTAGTTTTTCGTCAGCAGGAATAACACCGTTAACAATCACGCCAGAGGCATTTTCGGCAGAACTAATCATAGCGCTTATCTTTAGTCGTCCTGCAACTGATTTTACTCCGTTTATGCTTTTGATTTTTCCAATAAGTTCAGAGGAATTTGAGATGTTAAATTCCTGTTCCTGATTTGCAATAAAATCTGGATGATGAATCTGAATATGTGACATTTCTGTTTTAATCGCTGTTTCGATTCTCTGATTCATCATGCCTATCATCAGTGCTGTTGCAAAAACGCCTGCGGTAATGCCTAGACAGACTGCCGTAAGCACAACCAGACTTCTCATTTTGCTTCGCCAGATATTTCTCCAAGCTATTTTAATTAATTCCATGCTGTTGTGTTTTATTATTTTCTCAATGATTTTATCACATTAAGTTTGCCGACTCCATAAAGTGGATAAATTATTGCAATCAATGTTATTACAATTACAATTACAGGTTGTGAAATGAAATATGAAATTTCCCAAGCAACTGGTATTATGGGTTCGAAGCCATATGACTCGTATGTTTTTGCCATATCACCAGTAAATTTTATTGGGTTTAAGAAAAGATAATACATTACAGGAATACTTGCCAATACGGAACTAACAATTCCAACTAAAGTAATGAATAGCATTTCGAGGCTCACAAGGATCACTATTTTGCTTTTTTGCATTCCAACAGCTACCATTATGCCAAATTCTTTGGTTCGTTCTGCAATCATCATAAGTGCTGTCCCGAAAATTCCAAAACCGACAATTATGTAAAGAATGAGTAAGAATATTCGTCCGCTACTTCTATCAGAATCAATAAACTGTCTAATTTCGGGCATTTCTTCTTCCCAGTTAAAAATCTCGTAGTCTTTTGGTAAACCTGCTCTTAATTCTTCTGTTGTTTCTTTAAATTTGTCGTTGTCTTTGAACAAAAGAGATATTCCAGTGAGACGGTTCTGCATATTGAAAAGCTCCTGAGCATTATTAAGTTCTAAATAGGCAAGTCCAGTATTTAACATTGGATTGGGCAAAGAGATTATTCCGGTAATTTTATATAATCCAACTGCGCTAACTCCTTGGTAACCCTGACCAATTAAGGCAACAGAGTCACCCACTTGCGCCCCTAAATATTCTGCTAATTTCTCAGTCAACAATATTCCTCCGCTGTCTTTATCGGGAAACTTGCCAGATACCAAGCGCTTTTTAAGGCCGGGCTTTTCAAATTCAATTTTAGGATCTACACCAACTATCGCTATTCCTTTTGACTTATCGGCAAAAGCAGCAAGGGCAAAGCTCTCAAGCCTTGGCTGGATTTGTTTAACATTAGAGTTTGACAACAAGTAGGATTGAATTTCTGGGGTGTACTCAAGCGAGTTGATTAGCGTTTTGTCCTCAGAATAATTTTTGCCGTGAACCTGTGCATATCCATAAAAATCTTCTACAGAAATTTTTATCATGTGATTATAGGTTCCTTCTTGTAATCCAACCATTACAATTGAAAGAAACAGTGCAAAGAATATTGATGCTGCCGTTATCAGCGTTCGTTTCTTATTCCTCCATATGTTTCGCCATGCGAGTTTAAAGTAGTTCATGGTTTTGCGTGTTTTTTGTTAATCGTTGGTCAAATTCGTGTTGTAGGTCAAATTCATGAATTTGACCTACAATGCAAATTATTTTGACCATATTTACTTTATTTTCTTCATATTCTGTTGCGTAAAAAACGTCTCATCCAATTTGTAATCAAAAATAATATTGTCCATGGTGAGCATCGTTTTTTGTCCTTTTTTATCTGCTGGAATGGTCGTAAAAACACATGGCAGCTTTTTGCCACCCATCACTTTTATGTCCGACGCTATCTCTGTTTTTATCAAATCATTATCTTCGTCATAATATTCTGATTTCATAATAAAACTATCATCTTTCGATATCCACAGAATTATTTTACCCCAGACCACAGTTGCATCTGCATTTGGAATAAGCTCAACTTTATAACATGCCAAACTAGAGAATGTCTCGCTTCCCAAAATTTTATGTGTATAAGCATTTACTATCGAAGATTGATTTATTAGATCATCGTTTGTAAAATCGCTTCCCATCCAAGATTGCATCATCATTGATGGTGGAAGCTTAATCATTCTGTTTATGGTCGGCTGCCAGTTCCACATTTCTTTTAATCGCTTCATGTGAACCTGACCTTTTTCTTTGGCTGGAGCAGTAATGTAAACCATTGAATAATCCGTCCCCAAAGACCAAGTTTTCATCGAAATACTTCGTTCAAATGTCGGACGAACAATCTTCATTGTCATCTCCGAATAGCTTGACTTCCCGTTTGATTTTTCGTAAGCTTTGCGAACAATTTCTTTTGCATCTTGAGCAAATGTAATACTTGCTGACAGAATCAAAATAATCAGAATACCACATTTCAATTTCATAACTTACAAGTTTTAAATTTTCTTTTCTTTAATAAATAACTCTTTCATTCTTTGTTTAAAATCGGACACTAACTTTTCAGGAAACAACTCTGGAGCATAAACATATTGCATCGAAAAGCCCTTGAAAAGCGACGAAAACATCATCATTTCAATCTCAGGATTTTCAAACCTTTCGGCAAAATACTTATAAATTAAGCCTTGACTTCTATGAATATGTTCACTGTAGGAATCACTTTGTAAAATTTCAAAAACATCTTTTTGTAAAGACAATTGATAATACAATTTCCAATGCTCATTATTTTGTTTTATCAGCTCCAGCATTAATGTGAAAAAATCTTCCATTTCTTGAGAAGTAATTTCATCATCGTGATCGGGATTCATGAGATCCATAACTGTTACAGTTAGCTCGTCCATAATTGCGCGCAACAATGCCTCTTTACTTTCAAAGTAATTATACATCAGCCCTTTGGACATGCCAGCCTCTTTTGCTATTAGGCTTATTGATGTTTCATGAAAACCTTTGTCTGCAAATAAACTAACAGCAGTATCTAGAATAAGCTTGCGTTTATCACTTCTAATTTCTTCAAATTGTTTAGATGTCCTTGGTGTCATATTTATTGTTTTTGACTGAACGTTTGGTCAAAGATAAAGACTATTTTTATTCGAGCCAAATATTTTAAGAAAATTTTTTGATTTTTGAAAAATTGCATGTTAGATAAAAAGTGTTTTGCCTAAAAAAAATGTAGTTTCACCTAAATATTTCACTATTCATCTTAAATAGATTTTAAAATTTATTGGTCGTTTTTATTTTTGCAAACAAATAATCAAAAATGAAAATAACATTTTTAAATGGCGAATCGGCGACAGGTTCAGGAGAATTTACAGAATATCTTAGAAATATCGCCGAAATTCTTTCCGAAAAACATATAGTTACCAATTACAATCTGGCTAGTATGGATTTAAAGTTTTGTACAGGTTGCTGGACTTGCTGGTGGAAGACCCCAGGATTATGTGCAATAAATGATGAT
>CAZOHR010000340.1:0-4211 GCA_964579045.1 uncultured Bacteroidales bacterium
GTTGGACTTAAATACAATTAAATAGCATTATGGAAGTTTTTAATGCATTAGGCCGTAGAAAGGCAGCTGTAGCTAGAGTATATCTCAGCGAGGGCAAAGGTAACATTACAATTAATAATAAGAAACTGGAAGAATATTTCCCGATTATGCAATTGCAATACATCGTGAAACAACCTTTCCTAACTTTAAATAAACTCGATAGCTGGGATGTTAAAGCAAACATCGACGGTGGTGGTATCAGCGGACAAGCAGAAGCTTTACGTTTAGGTATTTCTAGAGCATTACTTAAAGTTGATCCTGATTATCGCGCAAGCCTTAAACCAGAAGGTTTCCTTACACGTGACCCAAGAGTTGTTGAAAGGAAAAAACCGGGACAGAAAAAAGCTCGTAAAAGATTCCAGTTCTCTAAACGTTAGAATTCTAGTGAGTTATAAATCAAGTTTAGTATCTAAATTGCCTGGATTGACCATCATATGGTTCTACCAAGCAATTGTTACTACAGAAAGTAAACTTTAAATTAAAAAAAATGCCAAGAGTAAGTTTTGACCAATTACTTGACGCCGGTGTTCATTTTGGACACTTAAGGCGCAAATGGAATCCGTCTATGGCTCCCTACATCTTCATGGAGCGTAACGGTATTCACATTATTGACCTACACAAAACAGCTATCAAAATTGAAGAAGCTGCAAATGCTATGAAAAACATTGCAAAGTCGGGTCGTAAAATTCTTTTCGTTGCAACTAAAAAACAAGCTAAGGACATCGTTGCCGAAGAAGTTACTAAAATTAACATGCCTTATGTTACTGAACGTTGGCCTGGTGGTATGCTTACCAACTTCCCTACTATCCGTAAGGCAGTTAAGAAAATGTCAACTATCGACAAAATGCACACTGATGGTACTTTCGAATCACTCTCAAAACGCGAAAAATTACAGATCATGCGTCAGAGAGCAAAATTAGAAAAGAACTTAGGCTCTATTTCTGATTTATCTAGATTACCAGCAGCTCTTTTTATTGTTGACGTAATGAAAGAGAAAATCGCTGTAAGAGAAGCTATCAGATTAGGTATACCTGTTTTTGCAATGGTTGACACAAATTCAGATCCTAAACCTATCGATTTCCCAATTCCTGCTAATGATGATGCATCAAAATCAATTCAGTTGATTCTTAGCATTATGTGTCAAGCAATAAAAGAAGGCTTGGGCGAAAGAAGCGTTGAAAAAGAAAATACAGCAAAACCAGTTGAAGATGGTGATGACGAAGCAGGTGATAACAGAAGATCGCGTACCAGAACTAGAGCCAAAAAGGATAGTCCGGTAGCTGAAAACACTCCAATTGACGAGGTTAAAGACGATGAATAATTAAGAACATTTAAAATTTCAAAAAAATGGCAAATATAACTGCTGCTGATGTTGGCAAATTAAGACAAATGACCGGTGCCGGTATGATGGATTGCAAAAAAGCATTAGTTGAAGCTGACGGAGACTTCGAAAGAGCAAAAGAACTTATCCGCGAAAGAGGTCTTGCTATCGCTAATAAAAGAGCTGATAGAGACGCTACCGAAGGTGTTGTTTTAGCAAAAACTGTTAAGAATGACACTGTTGGTGTTATGATAGCTTTAAATTGCGAAACTGACTTTGTTGCAAAAAACGTTGACTTTGTAGCTTTTGCAAAAAGCATTCTCGAAGTTGCTTGTGCTGAATTACCTGCTGATCTAGAAGCTCTTAAGGCTTGTAAGATTAACGGACAAACTCTCGCTGATCTCGTTATTGAGAGAAGTGGTGTTACTGGCGAAAAAATGGAAATCGCTTGCTACGAAAAAGTTGAAGCTGCACAGGTAAGCTCATATATTCATATGGGAAGCAAACTAGCAACTATGGTTGGTCTCAATAAAGTTGTTGATCCTAAAGTAGGTTTCTCTGTTGCAATGCAAATTGCTGCAATGAATCCAGTAGCTATTGACAAAGATTTTGTACCACAAAACGTAGTTGATAAAGAACTCGAAATTGGTCGTGAACAAGCTCGCCTCGAAGGTAAAGCAGAAGAACTACTTGACAAAATCGCTCAAGGAAAACTTCAGAAATTCTTCAAGGAAGCAACTTTGTTAAATCAGGAATTTGTTCAGGAAGGTAAAATTTCTGTAAAAGAATACCTCCAGAAACAAGACAAAGACTTAACAGTTACTGTTTTCAAAAGATTCGGTCTTTCAAACTAAAATATTTAAAACTACAATACAAAAGGCTGCCTGTTTTGGTGGCCTTTTTTTGTTTGATTATGATTGCAATAATTTAAGCATACTGTTGCTGAGATTTTATTTAAACTTCATCAATTGTAAACTGATGCGCACTAATTTTCTTACCGTATGTAGTTTGCCAATATAGTATCCCCAAGTGGGATATATTATTTAGTTTGTTATTTTTGCACTTTAATTACTTTTAATGAATAAAAAAGTTTATATCGAAACCTACGGTTGTCAAATGAATGTGGCAGACTCTGAAACAGTAGCAGGAATTATGCATTCTCGTGAATATTCTGCGGAGACAGACATTTTACATGCTGATGTAATTATCATTAATACCTGTTCGGTACGCGACAATGCTGAAAAGAAAATTTGGAATCGTCTCGACTATATCAAGAGTTTGAAACGAAAAAACAAAAATCTTAAAGTTGGGATAATTGGATGCATGGCACAACGTATTGCTGACAAACTTCTCGAACATCCAATGGTTGATTTTGTTGCTGGCCCTGACGCATATCGCAATCTACCCGATCTTGTTAATGAAGTTGATATAAACTTGAAATCATCAAATACCGAATTTGATATTACTGAAACATACTCGGGCATCGAGCAATTTAAAACGGGTATCAACGAAATTTCTGGTTTTGTGGCAATAACTAGAGGCTGCAATAATTTTTGCTCTTATTGTATTGTGCCTTACACCAGAGGACGTGAACGTAGCAGCTCTTACAAAGATATTATAGCCGAAGTTCAGAGTCTAAATGTGAAAGGGTTTAAAGAGGTAACTCTATTGGGACAGAATGTAAACTCATATTTCTTTGAAGATTCCGAAAATAAAGTAGATTTCCCATCTTTGGTAGAGATGGTAGCAAAGGCAGCTCCCAATATGCGCATTAGGTTTACAACCTCACATCCAAAAGATATCTCTGATGCATTGATTGATGCTATTGCCCGAAATAAGAACATCTGCAATCATATTCATTTGCCTGTTCAATCTGGGAGTAATAAAGTTTTGGAATTAATGAATAGAAAATACTCTAGAGAGTGGTATTTAGAGAGAATCGATACTATTAAAGCTAAAATTCATGATTGTGGACTTTCTTCAGATATCTTTTGTGGGTTTTCGGGCGAGACAGAAGAAGATTTTCAACAAACGTTAAGTTTAATGGAAATTGTTGGTTACGATTTGGCTTTTATGTTCAAATACTCTGTTAGACCAGGTACTGCTGCTGCAAAAACACTTAGCGATGATGTTCCCGAAGAAACAAAGAAAGAAAGATTGGCACGAATGATTAAAGTACAGAATAAAATATCTCTTGCTAAAAACAAGGCAGACATAGGAAAAATATTTGAAGTTCTTGTCGAAGGTTATTCGAAGAGATCTGAGGAGATGCTTTATGGACGTACACAGCAAAGTAAGGTTGTGGTTTTCCCAGCAGGAAATGCTAAAAGAGGCGACTTTGTAATGGTTGAAATAACAGAAGCAAGTTCGGCAACATTAAAAGGGATTATTAAATAAAACGTAACTATTTAGGTCTCTGTGATAGTTGGTAGTGGTAGTTGAAAGTAGGTAGTTGGATTGTTGTAAGCTTGAGATTCTGCTTTATGTTACAAAAGTGGAATTCCAATAAGCGGTAGCGGCTATCCCGTTAAAATAGAAATTGCATGTTGTATTTTACAATAATGCAATTTGTAATTTTAACAGATTTATAAATCCTCGTTTACGGGACTCGTTAATGAAAAACTGCAAAAGCAATTTCTTCTTTTAACGAGGATTCTCGAAGAATGATAAAAATCGTAGATTTTTTATTCTTCGGGAAGCAAACCGACTACCTACTTTCAACTACCACTACCAACTAAAAAATAAAAGAATTCTAGTTTTGACATAATATCTAAATAATTACAATAAAACTTTTTCGCATGAGTACTATTAACGAATTTCGTGAATATCGTTCAAAAATGAACGAGAAACT
>CAZOHR010000341.1:0-2409 GCA_964579045.1 uncultured Bacteroidales bacterium
GGCCAAGTTTATCCGTGAAACCTACAAGCTAAAAGTTAATTTGCATCATCGAGAAATGGGCATTAGAGGATAAAACCACAAATGTTAACTCTATTCCATTTTACTAGTTTGGGTTTTGAGACTCTGTATTATTGCCACAGTCCGCACAATATGTAATCCAAATGTTTTTCCCAATAACAGTACCTGTGAAAAGGGATAGAGCAATATGTAAAATTTTTAAAAACTTCTTTTTACCCAGCTTTGCTTTTAGATTTGTTGATCCACAATTTGGACAATGTGGAATTTCTGGGCATTCTGGACCAATAATTTCCATTGCTTTGGCGATGTCTTCCTCTTCAATCATAAGTTTAATTCCACTATTCATCATTTTGCTATGATGTGGTATCATAACTGAGATATTCTCATTGGTGAGAAAACAGTTATACTCAACCGGGATAAGATTTTGTATTTAGAAAATAGTATATTTTGTGACTAATCGATGAATAATTTCTTTGCATAGTAGTAGCTATGGAAATAAATTATGAGGAAGAGTAGGTGCAAAAGATACGGTTTATATTATAAAATCTTATGGCGGTTGAGTATTATCCCTTCGCTTTTTAATTTGCCAGCTATCAAATTAGCATTAAAATCGTCATCAAATGTTTTTAAAGTAATAATAGCCATGATTACTTACCCGGCTTAAAAGTTCTTGCTACTTTCTTAAACATTGCAAGGTTTTCTTCAAATTTACCATAAGTAATACCCGTAATTACATAATAATTGAGATTGTCGTAAAGTACTGTCTGATAAATAAGTTCTTGTTTGTATAACTCTTTGTTTTTACCCATTGAATAAACTTCATAACCAGATAGATTTCCAACAGTAATAGCTTTAGGTTCTCTTTTTACGTCTTTTACCCATTCGAGTGGATACATTTCAAATAATTTTAAACTTAGTGTTTTCTTTTCTTCTTCGGTGAAAGCCTTTGTAACTGTTGATTTCCTTACTGTCATTGCAGTTTTTTCAACTGTTTTGGACGGAACATTCCCATCATCGGTATAAGTTAATGAACTAAGCATCATATTTGCCTTTTTTAATATGGTGCCACTTACATTGATTGTAAAATCAAATCTGTCGGTTATATCCGATTTCTGATTAGGATTGTAAATAACGCTTAATAAAGCTGCTTTTACTTCACCAACATGTTTTTCCGAAGATGTAGAAACCATAGATGCACTCAATAAATAAGTTCTGTATATATCTCCGATAACTAACATCAACCTAATATATGTCTTTCCATATGCAACTTGTTTACCTTTTATTAATAGAGCATCAAATCCATTTATTTGATAAAAAGTTTCAGTTTCGGTAACTACTCCCGATTGTAATAAATATTTTTTATCAAAACCTATTAAATTTCTGTTCACATCTCCAGGAATTTCTGTAACAACAATGCTGCTGCCAGCTAGGTCGTGATTAAAACCTGTGAATTTTGTACTCTTCACAAATCCCTTAGGTGGTAAGATAGTTAGTTTTGTACCCGTAACATCTACATAATTGGCATTAAGATTGTTTGTAACCTGAATCGCTTTTGAATTAATACCTTGTGATAATGATAGTAAAGGCAATAAAATTATAAACCAAAACGCTATTGTATTTTTCATAAAGAAATTTTTCATAAAGTTAAATAATATGTTTTACTTAGTAAAATAAAAAACGAAATATGTTTGCAATACTCATGCCATACAAAAGACAGATATTCAGCGTTTTAGTTGCTTTGTTATTCTCTGGAGCCGATTTGCTTGCTATAAATCGCGACAGTATTGATTATTCCGACAGAGTTTTTGCGCAAAATCTTAAAACTGTCAGACTCCATCCATCCGATTGGGAAGCTGGCTATCCAGTTTTAGATATAAACTCAGAAAATATGCTTTTACTTAATTTCGATCAGATAGAATCAGCACCAGAAGATTATTATTATACCATAATTCACTGCACTTACGATTGGAAACCTTCATCATTAATGTTTTTTGAATATGCTGATGGATTCGAAGAAAATGAAATTAAGGATTATGAGGATTCTCAAAGTACTTTTGTGCCGTATTCTCATCATAAATTGGAAATCCCAAATCAGGATTTAAGCATAACAAAATCGGGAAACTACCTTCTTGTTGTGTATATAAAATCTGGTCAAGATGAAAAGATTGTTCTTACTCGCAGATTTATGGTTTACGAACAACTAGCTGAGGTCACAGGGAGAATAAATCCAGGATTCGAAACCGATTATCGCAGTAGTTTCCAAAAACTAGATTTTACGGTTAGTAGGAAAGGTTTGGAATTGTACGATCCGCAAAATGAACTTAAGCCTGTTGTGATGCAGAATTATCAGTGGAATACAGCAATTAGCGATTTTCCATTTAGTTTTATCGA
>CAZOHR010000341.1:2509-4209 GCA_964579045.1 uncultured Bacteroidales bacterium
TTTGCAAACAATGATTTTCCAGAAATACAATCGGAGTATGCAATTGTTAAATTCAGCCTCGAATATAATGTTCCACTTGGTAATTCGGAGATACATCTTTATGGCGACCTTAGCGGATATGAATTAAATGAAAGTACAAAAATGCTTTATAATCTTGAAACCAGATGTTACGAAAAGCTTTTGTTTCTTAAACAAGGATACTATAATTATCGCTATGTGTTGGTTGATGATGGGTCAGGCAAAAAACCAGATCATAGCTTCTTCGAAGGTAGTCACAAGCAGACCAATAATGATTATTTGTTATTCCTATACTATCGCGAACCAGGAGGTAATTATGATAGATTAGTGAATTTTTCGGTATTTAATTCGGCGAATAATTAGGGTTTTCAATACTACCATGCATCGATTTGTTGTATTGATTAGACAAAAATAGTTTTAATAATAATTTTTACCAGTATGGAAATCTGTATCAAATGATTTTTTTGTAAATTTGCATAAAATGTGTAAATATGACTACTTCTGAATTGAAACTAATTTTTTTTAGACAGATTGATTCTCTTGACAAGAATAGGTTGGAAGAATTCTATGGAGTCTTTTTGAATTTCTTTAATGGACAAGCTGATACATTCGATTGGGATAAACTTACGACTGAGCAAAAGCAGGGTATCGATTCTGCTTTAGAGGATATTAATGCTGGAAAGGTCATCCCTCATGATAAAGTTATGAGCGAAATTCAAAAGAAATACAGAAATGTCTAAGATTGTTATCTGGTCGGAATTAGCTGTTAATGATTTCGAGAGCATTTTGGCTTATCTCTCTTTGAATTGGGGTATGGAGGTTGTAAATTCATTTATTGATAGAACAGATATTTATATTAATCAGATTTGCAATACTCCAAGTTTATTCCCTTTTATTCAAAAATCTAAAAAGATACGACGCTGTATATTAACAAAACATAATACATTGTATTACAGATATAATAATGGAAGAATCGATATTTTAAGAATATATGATAACAGGCAAAATCCTCGAACATTGAAGTTTGAGTAAAGTTAAGTTTTTCTAGAATCAAAAATTTAATAACTCTCAGACGTTTCCATGTTCTCCCTAAGGTCGAACGATGGAAAGTCTGGAATACAACATTCTAACTCCAAACCACCTACTGTCCAATACAAACTACTACCTACTACGCAATCTACTACCAACTACCAACTTTTATACCTTAAACCCATTCAAAAAATCCCTAACGCCCATTCGCTTTTTGCCCGACATTTGCAGATCCAGAATTGAAATATATCCATCGGGAACAGCGACTTTTAAGTATGATTTATTGTCACTTAATACTTCGCCCGTATTTAAGCTGTGATTCGTTGGCTCAAAAATACTTTTGTAAACTTTTACTGTTTCGGGAAAGTCGGGTAGTGCAAACCAAGCCACAGGATATGGCGAAAGTCCTCTTATAAGATTGTGTATTTTTATGCCAGGCTGATTGAAATCGATTTTGCAGAATTCCTTGCTCAGCTTTGGTGCAGGATTTAGTTTTTTTATTGAGAGTTTATCTTGTTCTATGGTTTTTATAGTATTGTCGCGTATTTGTTCAACAGTTTTTAAAACCAGATTTGCTCCTGCAATCATTAGTTTGTCATGCAGGCTTCCAATATTATCCTCAGGCTCAATAATGCATTCTTCTTGAAGAATAA
>CAZOHR010000342.1:0-4207 GCA_964579045.1 uncultured Bacteroidales bacterium
GCACAGACGAATAATAAATTATTTCACTGCCAGAATAAAGTTTAACCGATTCAGCACCAAATCTATTTGGAGAATCATCCATTTTATCAACATACGCTAATCCAACACCTATTACACCACAAACTTTTGGCAGTTCCTTAATTGGAGCATAAATACCATCTTTGTTTTTCACGAGCTTAAATATCTGTTTCTCATGTTTACCATCAATAAATGAATTATCAGCAAGTGGATACAAAACTAAATGTGTGATATCTGGAGCCTTGGTATCTTTGAAGTCATAAACTGTTGATACAGTATTTATTGGCATCTCAGTATCTGTCTCGCGTAGTTCAAAATGCAAATGTGGTCCCTCAGAAAATCCGGTATTTCCACTAAAAGCAATACAATCACCTTTTGAAACAGGGAATTGTTTATTGGACAAAGTTGTGTCTAAAAAAAATGAACAATTTTCATACTGACAATTTCTCACAAAACTTTGAATTTCGGGATTAAACATACTAAGATGTCCATATACCGATGTATATCCGTTTGGGTGATTAACATAGAGAGCCAATCCATATCCCCATGGCGACACGTATATTCTTGAAACATAACCAGAATTCACAGCTATTATTTCTTGACCATCTTTACTAGTATTATAATCTAATCCGGTATGAAAATGTCTGCTGCGAGGTTCCGCAAAATTTCCAGACAAAACTGGCTTGATAAGAAGTGGAGAAATAAATTGATTTTTAATATTTTCTTGCTGCGAAAAAACATTACAAGCCAGTAATAGTAAAACAATCAGACAGTTATAATACTTTAGTTTAATCATCAATTGAATAATTTTTCACAAATCTAACATCTATTCTTGCTTTTGAAAAAAAAATCATCTATTTTTGTGATAGATAATTTAACAATGAACGAAGAATATAACAAATTAATAACGAGAATGAATGGCAACATTCAGAAACTTATTTTGTTATATAAAGAAGAGAAGGGTAAAAATGTAAAATTATCAAGCGAGGTTGATTCACTAAATAACGAACTAAACATATATAAAGCGAAATATCAGGAATTTGAGAAGAAATATGATAATTTGAAGCTAGCAAAATCATTAGATGGAAACACAACTGATGAAAGAGAAGCTAGATTAAAATTAAACAGAATAATACGGGAAATAGATAATTGCATTGCTCTTTTGAACAAATAAAGTTTAATGGAAGACAACAAGTTAATAATAAATATAAATATTGGTGAAAGGACATATCCTATCAGTATTGTTCGTGGTGACAGCAGACGGGAAGAACTCATACGCAAGGCATCGCAATCAATAAATGATACTTTGTTACAATACAAACAAAAGGGGTATAAGAATAAAGACGATCAGGACTACCTTGCCATGACTGTGATAATGTTTGCAGTGAGGCTAATGGAGAATGAAAATAAAGAAGATCTTTCGCCAATTATTAACGAATTGAAAAAAATAAATTTTGAACTAGAAGAAATTTTGGAAAAAGAGTAAACGTTCTTTTAAATATAAAGGTAATTTAATAATATTGCCCGTATTGAATCTTTAAAGGTTGAAAACTCAACACTAACAAAAAAGGGACATAGCTCAGGTTATGTACGATAGGCCTCAATTAGTTCTGCTCGCAGAATTATACTACGTAAGTAGTCATTGGAAATCGGAAACTTTCTGGCCGTCCCGCCCATGTTTTAACAGGGGTTTTTCTAACTGTAAAGAATTTAATACGGGCTTTTTAATTTTAATAATTTAAGTAATATGGGAATAACAATATTAGTTGCGGTAGGAGCCTTATTGGGCGGGGGAATAATATCATACTTTGTGTGGGAGAAAGCATTGGTTAAAAAGAAAAAATCTATAATTAGCGAAGCCACAAGCGAAGCTGATGTGTACCGAAAAGAGCGAGAATTGCAGGCAAAGGAAAAGTATTTGCAGTTAAAATCTGAACATGACAAGAATGTAAACGAGAAGAACCAAAAAATAGCAGCTGCAGAAACTAGGATTCAACAACGCGAAGCAACAATTACATCAAGGATTGAGGAAACTCAAAGAATGAAAAAAGAATTGGAAATAATTCGCGAAAACTTAGACAAACAATTAGAACGTGTTGAGAAAAAATCTGAAGAACTCGAAAAATCACATAAGGAACAGGTTGAGAAGTTAGAAGCTATTTCTGGACTTTCGGCTGAAGCAGCTAAAAAAGAGTTATTGGAATCATTGCAAGAAAATGCAAAATCTGAAGCAATAGGTCTCATCAATGAGATAATTGACGAAGCGAAAATGACTGCCAATAAAGAAGCTAAGAAAATAGTTCTTGAAACGATACAAAGAGTAGCAACTGAAACAGCGATAGAAAATGCGGTAACAGTATTTCACATTGAAAGTGACGAGCTAAAAGGTAGAATAATTGGTCGCGAAGGTCGTAATATCAGGGCTCTCGAAGCTGCAACTGGAGTTGAAATAGTTGTAGATGACACTCCTGAGGCAATTCTACTTTCGGCATTTGATCCAGTACGCCGAGAAATTGCACGATTGTCATTACATCAGCTTGTTACCGATGGTAGAATCCACCCTGCTCGCATCGAAGAAGTTGTAAACAAAACTAAAAAACAAATCGAAGAAGAAATTATCGAAATTGGTAAACGTACAACAATCGATTTAGGTGTTCATGGATTACATCCAGAGCTTATAAGAATGATTGGCAAAATGAAATATCGTTCATCTTACGGACAAAATCTACTACAACACTCACGTGAAGTTGCAAATCTTTGTGCTATTATGGCTTCTGAACTAGGATTAAATCCAAAAATTGCAAAACGTGCAGGCTTATTACACGATATTGGTAAAGTAGCCGACGAAGAACCAGAATTGCCACATGCAGTTTATGGTATGAAGCTCGCTGAGAAGTTTAAAGAAAAACCTGAAATTTGCAATGCTATTGGGTCGCACCACGACGAAGTTGAAATGACTAGTTTAATATCACCTATAGTTCAAGTTTGTGATGCTATTTCAGGAGCTAGACCTGGTGCAAGACGTGAAATCGTTGAATCATATATCAAAAGATTGAAAGACCTCGAAGCATTGGCGATGTCGTATCCTGGTGTTTTAAAAACATACGCTATACAGGCAGGTCGCGAATTAAGAGTAATAGTTGGAAGTGAGAAAATTAGTGATTCCGATTCCGAAAAACTAAGCTTCGAAATTGCACGTCGTGTTCAGGACGAGATGACTTATCCTGGTCAGGTTAAAATTACTGTTATTCGTGAAACACGTTCTGTAAACTATGCAAAATAAATGAGTAGCGCTATTTTAAAATCTTCTAAAGTTCTGGTTACCGGCGGTGCTGGATTCATCGGATCTAATATAGTCGAAAAGCTAATTGCCCAAGATAATTATGTTGTTGTACTCGACAATTTAGCTACTGGCAAAATCAATAATCTGAAGCCATTTCTCAACAATCCATCATTTAAATTTATCAATGGCGATATTAGAGATTTAAAGACATGCCAGGACGCTTGTTCTGGTATTGACATTGTGCTTCACCAAGCGGCTTTGGGTTCTGTTCCGAGATCTATAAATGATCCAGTTACTACAAATCAGGTAAATATTGACGGATTCCTAAATATGCTTGTTGCAGCAAGAGACAATAAAATAAAAAGATTTGTATATGCTGCCAGTTCGTCTACTTATGGAGATTCCACCGAATTACCAAAGCTCGAAGATAATATTGGAAAGCCTCTTTCTCCGTATGCTGTTACTAAGTATGTAAATGAGCTTTATGCAAAAGTCTTTGGCGACTTATATGGTTTGCAAACAATTGGCTTAAGATACTTTAATGTCTTTGGAAAGAATCAAGACCCTGACGGAGCTTATGCAGCAGTTTTTCCAAAGTTTATCAAGTTAATGATAAAACATGAAGCTCCAATAATTCATGGTGACGGAAGTCAGTCAAGAGATTTTACATATATCGCCAACGTAGTTCAGGCAAACGAATTAGCAGCAACTACTTCAAATGCAAAGGCATTAAACACCGTTTATAATGTTGCGTATGGTGAGAATAATAGTCTAAATGATCTTACCCGCGAACTTATCAAAGCACTAACAGAATTTGATCCTGAGATAGCGAAAATAAAACCAGTTTTTGGACCAACAAGAACAGGAGATATTAAAGATTCCTTGGCATCGATTGAAAAAGCAAAA
>CAZOHR010000343.1:0-4206 GCA_964579045.1 uncultured Bacteroidales bacterium
ACTTCACATGAAATTCAGAAAGTTGAATATTTTGAGAATGAAGACATGGCCAAATTACTTGATTGGGATGCTGTTGATGCTTTTAGAAAAAATGCATTAAATCCTGATAATCCTGTTACACGTGGTACTGCACAAAATCCTGATATTTATTTCCAGTCAAGAGAAGCTGCTAACAAATTTTATGAAGGAATTCCTGATTTAGTTGAGGAATATATGCAGAAGATTACAGACTTAACAGGTCGTGTTTACCATCCATTTACATATCATGGAGCGGCAGATGCAGAAAACATTGTTGTTGCAATGGGTTCAATCACTGACACACTTATCGAAACAGTAAATTATTTAAATGATAAAGGAAAGAAAGTTGGTTTGATATCAGTTCATTTATATCGCCCTTTCTCTGCCAAATATTTCATGAAAGTTTTGCCTAAAACTGTTAAGAGAATTGCAGTTCTTGATAGAACCAAAGAAATTGGAGCTAATGCAGAACCACTACTTCTCGATATAAAAGAAATGTTCTACAATGAGGAAGTAAAGCCAATGATTATAGGTGGAAGATATGGTCTATCGTCAAAAGACACCACTCCTTCGATGATGATGGCAGTATATGCTAATCTTGAGGCTGCTAAACCTAAAGCGATATTTACAATCGGGATGAATGATGATGTTACAAACTTATCATTGCCTATAGCTGAGAATATTTCAATTCTTTGTAAAGGAACTTTTGAAGGTAAATTTTATGGTTTAGGATCAGATGGTACTGTTGGAGCAAATAAAAACTCAATTAAAATCATCGGTGATACCACAGATAAATATTGCCAGGCATATTTTGCTTACGACTCAAAAAAATCTGGTGGTTTTACAGCATCACATTTACGATTTGGTGACAAACAAATCAGAGCTCCATATTTGGTAACAACTCCTGACTTTGTAGCATGTCATGTTCCAGCATATCTCGAGCAGTATGATGTACTTGCAGGAATTAAACCAAACGGAAGTTTCCTTCTCAACTCAATCTGGGATGTTGAAGAAACTAAAAAGCGTCTACCTGATTTCATGAAGAAAGTTTTAGCTGAAAAGAACATCAAATTTTACATTATAAATGCTACAGTAATAGCTGAAGAGCTTGGTCTAGGAAATAGAACAAATACAATTTTACAAGCAGCATTCTTCAAAATTTCAAACGTAATTCCTTACGAAAAGGCTGTTGATTACATGAAGAAAATGATTGTAAAATCATATGGAAGCAAAGGCGAAAATGTAGTTACCATGAATTACAAAGCAGTTGATGCTGGTAATGCAGTTGTTAAAATTGAAATTCCTGCAGAATGGGCTAAGATTGAATCTAAAGGATTTAAAATTGTTAGAACCCGTGCTGTTCCTGAGTTTATTGAAAATGTTGCAGATGTTATCAATTCACAACGCGGTGACATTCTTCCAGTTTCTACTTTTAATGGTCGTGAAGATGGCACCTTCCCTAATGGAACAGCAAAATATGAAAAACGCGGTATCGCTGTAAACGTTCCAGAATGGATTCCTGCAAATTGTATTCAATGTAACCAATGTTCTTATGTATGTCCTCACGCTGCTATTCGTCCTTTCTTAATGACTGCCGATGAAGTAAAAAATGCACCTAAAGGAACAGAGACTGTTACTGGTATTGGGGGAACAAAAGAATTCCAATTCAGAATGCAGGTAAGTGTAATGGATTGTACTGGCTGTAGCAACTGTGCTGATGTTTGTCCTTCAAAAACAAAAGCTTTGGTGATGAAACCTTTGGGAACTCAAATGACAGAAGTTGACCGTTGGTACTACATGGACGAAGTTGTTGGCTATAAAGAAGAAGTTTTACCAAAAGATAAAACTGTAAAGAACTCTCAATTTGCTCAACCATTATTTGAATTTAGTGGCGCATGTGCTGGTTGTGGAGAAACTCCATACATTAAAGCTATCACCCAATTATTTGGTGAAAGAATGTTAATTGCTAATGCAACAGGTTGTTCGTCAATTTATGGTGCATCTGCTCCAGCTACTCCTTATTGTACAAATTACAAAACAGGTAGAGGTCCAGCTTGGGCAAATTCATTGTTCGAAGACAATGCAGAGTATGGTTTTGGGATGGCTGCAGGTATTGAGAAAATAAGAGAAAAAATTGCAATGTTGCTTGAAGAAGCAAAATGGACTGGTGCTGCTGCCGAAGCTGCTAAAGAATGGCTTGCTGGTATGAACAATGCTGAAGCTTCTGAACTTGCATCCGCAAAATTATTAGCTGCAATTGAAAAACTCAACGACCCAATTGCTAAAGAAGTTATTGCAAAGAAACAATATCTTGTAAAAAAATCTGTATGGGCATTTGGTGGTGATGGCTGGGCTTATGATATTGGTTTTGGTGGATTAGATCATGTTATTGCAACTGGAAAAGACATCAACATTCTTGTAATGGATACTGAAGTTTATTCAAACACTGGTGGACAAGCATCAAAAGCAACTCCAGTTGCTGCGATTGCAAAATTTGCTGCTTCAGGAATGAAAACACGCAAAAAAGACCTTGGTGCAATGGCCATGACTTATGGTTATGTTTATGTTGCTCAGGTTGCAATGGGTTCAAGTCAAAATCAGTATTTCAAAGCAATAAAAGAAGCTGAAGCATATCCAGGTCCATCAATTATTATTGCTTACGCTCCATGTATTAACCATGGGTTAAAAGCAGGTATGGGCAGGACTCAACAAGAATCCAAAGAAGCTGTTGAATGCGGTTACTGGGCAAACTGGAGATACAATCCAATGCTCGAAGCTGAAGGTAAGAATCCTTTTGAACTCGACAGCAAAGAACCAGATTGGACTAAATTCCAAGCATTCCTCCAAGGTGAAGTTCGTTATAACTCACTCAAAAAGTTATTCCCTGAAACCGCTGATGCATTATTCCAGGAAGCAGAAAAGAATGCAAAATGGAGATACAACAACTATAAGAGACTTGCAGGAATCTAATATCCTTCAAAATACCTAAAACAAAAAAGACTGCCATTTGGTGGTCTTTTTTTTGATTGTAATACTATTGCTTTCCCTTCATTTTAACAATTACAAAAACTGCAACTATCATTAAAATCAAACCTGCAACCGTAACTCCAATCCCGACAAGATCAAAGCCAGCATCAATTATTGCATCTTCAGGATTTTTGGGATTATAATGAACAGTCACCGTGGAACCGATTGGATATTTCTCAAGGAATTTATCAGCTGTCTCGGTTGCGGCATCTGGATCTAAATTCGAATATGAAAACGATTTGTATATGTTTATCTTCTTGCCTATATATTCTTTTCCATCGACAACAAATTTGTAAACAGTGTGTGGACTTACAGATACTGGGCGAAGTTCAGAACTCTGAATCTGGTTATAATTTACAGTGGTTTCAACAATTTCGCCTTCTACTGATGGATAAACATAAGTGTATTTGTATTGAAGATACATTATTACAACTCCGCAAACGAAAGTGCCAACAATCGCTAGAAGTGCAAAAAAGATGGATATCTTGATTGCAAAACTGCTGCTGTTTTTCGGAATGGCAAGTTGTTTCTCAAAGAAAATTGTTTTCATGGGTTCTTTTTGATTGTAATTATAAAATGTGATACTTGTGGTTTCAAAAATAATCTAAAAAATCAGAATTAGTTTGATGCCCCATTGCATTTATTTTTCATTCCAATTCTTCGGATTATCAATTATATAATTTTTGACAATGTCATAGGATTCCTCATTTCTTATTATTCTATCATAATAATCGTGTTGCCAATTTGTTTTACCTGGCGTATTTCGTAAAATATTGATCTGTTTTGATATTATCATTTGGAATTTACCCAATATTTTCGGGATTATCATCCGACGACGTGCGATGCGATATTGTTTTAATTCATCGATGGTTGGATTTGGGGGGCGTTGTAGGGCAAATTCATGAATTTGCCCTACGATACCCGTCCCAACAACGTTTTCCATATCCCCAACCAACGAAACGCCATTATCGAAATCCCATGCACCCAATTCAATTAACAAATGAATATGATCGGGCATGATAATCCATTCGTCCATAATGACACGTTTGTGATATTCAGGCATTTTTAAAATTTCGGAAAGAACAATTTCGCCATATTCAGACAAAATAATTTTACCGCATTCAATTTTCCCAAACAAATGTTCTCTATCTTGTGCACAGA
>CAZOHR010000344.1:0-4203 GCA_964579045.1 uncultured Bacteroidales bacterium
CAATGGCAACAATCTCCAGATAATATTTCATGGTCGGACATAACAGGAGAAACAGCGACTACTTGCATCCGAACTCAAGGAACAGAATCCGAAATGTACTATCGATCTAAAGCTACGTGCACAAATTCTGGGTTATCATCTTATTCAACTACAGTAAAAATAACAAAACTGAGTAGCTGCCCAACACTTAAAGTTGGTGCAGGAGAAACTTATACCTCTTTAACAGCAAACACCGCACAAGGCTTATTCAGATATATTAACACCAATGGATTAACATCAAACACCACAGTAGTAATAACTTCCGATTTGTCCGAAAATGGCGCAGTATCGCTCAATCAATGGACAACGGGAAGTCAATATTCTCTGACTATTACCGCCAACGATGCAGTGATATGCACTATAAGCAACTCTGGAGATAATAATTTAGTTAATTTAAATGGGGCAGATAAGGTAATAATTGATGGAAGCGAAAATGCAATGGGAGGAGGGCAATATTTAAAATTTGCAAATTCGAGCACAACAAAAGCAAGTATTCAATTTACCAATAGTGCCAAAAGAGATACAATAAAAAACTGCATAGTAACCGGGCAAAGTTCAAATGGAGTAATCTATTTCTATTCAAATGGGGCAACGCAATACAACGATTCCATTGCAATTATAAATTGCGATATCTCGAGCATGAATACTATCTACACCAATAAACTAATACATTTAAATGGATCAACAAGTGGTGGGCATAACAACAATAATACAATCTCAAATTGTACAATAGGTCATTTCTGTGGAGGTAGCACTGAGTCTGATCATGGCGCTATTTATTGTAGCTGGTACTCAAATTACAACACATTTAGTGGAAATATAATCTATAACGACTATGACCTCAGCTCTAACTGCATGAATGGTATTTGCATCACAAAAGGGACAGGGAATATTATTGACGGAAATACGATTGGGGGAAATATGAAAGATGGTAGTGGAACTTGGGAAGCAGACGTTACCTTTTTTTCTGCAATTGCGTTTAACAATAGTTCAGGTAGTTTAATAATAAAAAACAATGTAATAAGAAATATTTCAACTGAGAATTTAGGTAGTAATAACGCTGGCTCTATTTGGGGTATTATGGAAAAGGCAAACGTTCAATCAACCGATTCGATGGTAATTAGGTCGAATGTTATTTACAATTTACAAACAACACAAATAGGTTCACAAACAGAAGGCGCTATTACAGGGATTATGGCATCGGATGGTCAAAACAAAACTGTTGAAAAAAATATTATTTATAATTTGAAAGCCTTAAACACAGGCAATGTTAACAGTAATTATGTAATGGGAATTTTATTACGATCGCCGGGTAAAAACTTCTTTGCCAAACAAAACAGAGTGTATGATCTCGGAAATTTATCTACTCATTCCGACTCAAAAGTTAGCGGAATTACATCAGGCTTAAACTACGATGCAACTGACTTTACTAATCCGCCGATTGTTTCTCACAACATGGTTAGTTTGATTAATAGTGTCGATGTTGCCCAACATAACGGAATGTTTACGAACACAACGACATCGTTGTATAACAATTCCGTTTATATAGGTGGAACTGGCCCTTCGTCTAGTCTTGGCGCCAATTGTTTTAATTTTAATGAAGCCATTGTAGCAGGTAACGCCATTTCAGATCTTGTGAGGAACAATATTTTAATAAATGCAAAAACTGGGGTTGGCAATAATGTTGCAATTTTAAAAACAAACAACTTTGCAACAGCACCAGTCAGTTGTAATTATAATCTATTAGTTTCTACCGATAATTCTGTTTTGTGTAGAGCAAATGCGAACAACTATTCATTTGTCGGATGGAAATCATTACAATCTTTGCTAGATGCAAGCTCTTGGTCAGCAAAATATACTAGCGGTAGTTCTAGTTCCACCGAAATAAATCCGTCCAATTTATTTACAGATGTATCATCCGCTGATTTACATATAAATAATTCACATCAAGATTGTTGGTTTGTTAACGGGAAAGGGATAGCGATATCAACGGTAAGTAGAGATTTCGATGGTGATGCTGTTGGAAATACATATGGCTTTGGTACAGACATTGGAGCCGATGAATTTAACCCTGGAGCAGGTGTAGAGCCTCACACCATAATATCAAGTTCTAATCCTTTTGATTTTACGTTTGCCGGTCGTCATTTAGCCTCTGTTAACTTTAATGCAGGAACACCAACGTCGTTAAGTCTTCAATATTATACTGGCGAAGGAGTCATAGCTCCTGACCCAATAGGGGCAGAATATTTTGACAGCTACATGCACGTTTGGCCAACAGGTGGAACTAGTTATGAATACGATATAACAATTGATTACGACGATGCATTACTGGGAGGATTGGTAGAATCTGGAGATGAAAATGAAGAGATTATGGCTCGACAAGACAACGGGACTTTAGTTTGGGCTCATTACAACGACGATGCCATTGCCCCCAATCCAATTTCTACCCGAAATACCACAGCAAATACCCTTAGTTGCTCTAACCTTACTGTCTTTTCTAATTTTACAGGAACAAAAAAAACAAATCCGCTTCCTATTACGCTCTTGAACTTTGATGTTAAAAGGTACCAATTAAATGATGTAGAAATAGATTGGCAAACATCGAGCGAAATCAATAACAACTATTTTGAAGTCCAAAGAAGTGCAGACGGAGTGTACTTTACCACCATTAATAGGATTAATGGGGCTGGGAATAGCAATAACTGGCTAAGCTACTCCACTATCGACAAAAATGCGTTTTCGTTTTCATCAGTTTTGTATTATCGCTTAAAACAAGTTGATTACGATGGTAGCTTCTCATATTCTCCAATTGTATCATTATCAAAAAATAATACTTTAGAAAATATCAAACCTTGCGGTGAAATGATTGCCTATCCAAATCCTGTAAGAATTAGCTCTGACTTATCGGTATATTTTACTTCCGAAAGCGAACAAGTTATTATTGTAAGCATTTACGACCCACTTGGCAAAGAAATTACTGTTTTTGATTATTCAGCAAAAACCGGAGCTAATTTATTTCAACTAAACACAAACGGTCTAAAAACTGGAGTATATTTTTTAAGTATTAAACTGTCGAATTGTACTTTATCTGAGAGATTTATTGTGATGGATTATTAATTAAATTGTACTTAAAAAAGCTAAACATAATTACTAACTTGAAAAATATTTTTTGATGAAACAACTACTATTTATAACTCTAATATTTATCTCTTTTTGCAGTTTTTCGCAGCCTATTGTTGACACAGTTTGGACAAAAGTAATTGGTGGGTCTCTTGATGAGGCTCCAGGATACGGTATCGAAATGCGATCAAACATTGATGTTAATCAAAATGGAGATGTTTTTGTTTTTTTTAGCACGCTTTCAAGCGATTATTTTATAAGCACAAATTATGGAGAAAGAGATCTTTTCCTTTCAAAGCTTAGTCCGATAGGAGATACCGTGTGGACAAGAATAATTGGCGGAAGCGATTGGGATATAGCTCTTGACGTGCTTGCAACAGAAGATGGAGGTTGTTTTATTTCCGGTTATACCTATTCGAAAGACTATGATATGGATAGCCATAATGATGCGGGAGCAGGTAATGATGCTTTTGTTGCAAAATATGATGCTGACGGAAATAAAATATGGCTGCAAACTTATGGTGGTACTGAGTTTCTGGGGATTACATCCTCGGATAAAATTAACTCGATTTCTGTATTGAGTAATGGTAATATTTTAGCTGTTGGGCAAACTAATTCTCAAAATGGTGATTTATCATCACAATTAAATCTAGAAACTTTTTATGTAGGGATGCTTATAGAAATTAATTCATCAAACGGCGATATTGAAAACATCAAAAAACTTTGGTGGACTAACCATGATGAATACAATATAGACTTAATAATTAAAGGATTCGAGTTGGAAGACAATGCGGGGTTCATATTTTTTGGAGAATCTATGTATTCACCTTTTGGAGTTGACAAACTCTGGATGGTAAAAACCGACAATAGTTATAATATTGAATGGCAGAAAGAATTTGGCTCGGCTAGTTATAATATTGCATATTGTGCGGCTATGAAAAACAACATTATTACAATTGCATCTGCAGCACAAAGTGCAGACGGCGATTTTACCGAAGAAATTTACGGAGCATCAGACGTTTGGGTTGGGTCTATTGATATTGA
>CAZOHR010000345.1:0-4198 GCA_964579045.1 uncultured Bacteroidales bacterium
AATGCCCTACGGGCAAAAGACACATCATGCAGATACGTTTTTACTGACATTTATGTCCGCCAGCTGGCGGAGCAAAAAAGTTATAGCCCAGCGGGCTTTAACGTCAGTAAAAAGGGCAGCAATCGTGTCTCAACTTTGCCCGTAGGGCATTAACCGTTTTGTGATATGCTTAACTTAATGACATTGGACGTGCGTGGGCCTTTTCTTTGTAACTTTTTTTACTTGTGCTGCGATGCGCTGATCCGCAGCGGCGGAGTCGAAGTGAGCGGCGTCGAAGCATCAAGCAAGAAAGTTATGCAAAAAAATACAACTTTTGAGAGTAAACTCTTATGCTATTTTACAACAAGTGTTTTTGACTTTGCCTAGCAAAAGGTTAAATAGAGGCTAATTATATCGGCTTAAGTTTTGCACTAAACCCTATATACGATCAGTTTTGGCTCTGACTTTTTGTCATGTTTTTACGACTGGCACATACTTTGAAAACAGTTTGCCGGTTAAACTAAAATTGATTGATTATGACACAGAAAACCGGAAACATTGGTGTAACAACTGAGAATATTTTCCCAATTATTAAAAAATTCCTTTATTCGGATCATGAGATATTCTTGAGAGAACTCGTATCCAACGCTGTTGACGCAAGTCAGAAGTTAAAAACTCTGGCAATTTCGGGCGAATATAATGGGGATACTGAGAATCTTAAAGTTCAGATTTTGTTAGATTCCGAAAATAAGACTTTAACAATTCGCGACAATGGCATTGGCATGACAGCCGAGGAGGTTGAAAAATACATCAACCAAATCGCCTTTTCGAGTGCTGGCGACTTTCTCGATAAGTATAAAAATATTGAAAATGCCATTATCGGACATTTCGGTCTTGGTTTTTACTCTTCCTTTATGGTTTCGGAGAAGGTTGAGATTATTACCAAGTCATATAAAGACGGGTCAAAAGCTGTGAAATGGGAGTGTAAAGGAGACCCAGAATATGTAATTGCAGAGACAGAGAAAGAAGAACACGGAACTGACATTATTCTGCATATTGACGAAGAATCTTCAGAATTCCTACAGAAAAGCAGGATTCAGGAATTACTAAGCAAATATTGTAAGTTTTTACCTATTAAAATTGCATTTGGCAAAAAAACTACCTGGAAAGACGGTAAAGATGTAGAAACTGATGAAGATAATATCATTAATAATCCAAATCCACTATGGAAGCAAAAACCAGTTGATTTAACCGACGAGGATTATAAAAAGTTTTATCATGAATTGTATCCTGCAAACTTTGAAGAACCGCTTTTCAATATTCATTTGAATGTGGATTATCCTTTCAACCTCACAGGAGTACTTTATTTCCCTAAGATTAAGTCAAACTTGGACATAAGCCGAAACAAAATTCAACTTTATAGCAATCAGGTTTTTGTTACCGACTCCGTTGAGGGTATCGTTCCAGAGTTTCTGACCTTGCTACATGGTGTGCTCGACTCTCCAGATATTCCACTTAATGTTTCTAGAAGCTACTTGCAGAGTGATTCAAATGTTAAGAAAATTTCGGGTCATATTACTAAAAAAGTTGCAGACAGATTAGCCGAAATATTTAAAGACAATCGTGAAGATTTTCAAAAGAAATGGGACGACCTTAAGATGTTTATCATTTACGGTATGATTTCGGATGAGAAATTTTATGAAAGAGCAGAGAAATTTGCAATGTTTAAAAATACGGATGGTGAATATTTTACTTTTGAGGAATACAAAACTAAAATTGAAGCTAGTCAGAAAGATAAAAACAATCATCTCATTTACCTTTATACAACTAATGCAGAGGATCAGTATTCATACATCAGAGCTGCAAAAAATAAAGAATATGATGTGTTACTACTCGACGGACAATTGGATATGCACTTTATAAATACACTTGAGAGTAAATTCCAAGAATCTCGTTTTGTTAGAGTTGACTCAGATATTATTGATAATCTTATCAGAAAAGAAGAAAAAATTGAATCTGTCCTTAGCGATAAAGAGCAGGAAAATGTAAAATGGGCATTCCAAGGTATTGTTCCCGAAGAAAAATCGTATTGGGTTACCAGCGATAGTATGAGTGAAAACGATTTGCCAGTTGTTATTACCCGCGATGAGTTTATGCGCCGTATGAAAGATATGTCTGCTATGAGTGGCGGAACGGGATTCTACCGCGAATTGCCTGATGACTATAAAGTAATCGTTAATACAAACCACCCACTTATAGTTGACTTAAGTTCTAAAATCGAGAAGAAAACAACAGCTAAGCGTCTCGAAATTGATTCAAAACTTGATGCATTTAACTCAGAAAAAACAGAACTGGACAATAAATTAAAAGATATTAAAAAGGATGAAGATAAGCCGGTGGCAGATAAAACTCGCCTCGAAGAACTCGAAGATTATATTTCGGCTCTAGAAGAAGAGAAAATAGAAATCTATAAGGGCTTTGGTAAAAATCAGAAGATTGTGAGCCAGTTATTCGACCTCGCTTTGCTCTCAAACAATCTACTTAAGGGCGAGTCTTTAAGTAATTTTGTAAATCGAAGCGTTGAGTTATTGAAGAAATAAGTAATCCACAAATCCACAAAAAAGGCTGCTCAAAAATTTTGGCAGCCTTTTTTATTATGATAAACAAATAAAATTATTGGATGCTGAACCTATAGCTCAGCGTAGCTAAAAACTCTACAAGTATTGATGGCAAAACAAATTTGTTGATGTTTTAAGCATAATAGTGCAGGCAAAAGTAGTAATTGTCTTATAAAAACTTGCGAAAATTTTATTGCTTACATAAATTAAAATTACGAGCATTAATTTAAGTATAATATTTACCATTCAGAATTCGAAGCTCCGTGGGTTGGCCTGGCAAAAAGGCGGGAAGAACAAGCAGTGAGAGCAAAACAAATTAGAATTGTGTCGAGCCGACATGTCGTTCTCTAAAACAAATTTTAGTAAAGGACAAAAGGAGTAGGCATTTGTTTTAGGCCAAGGTCGACGTACAATTCTTTTGTTTTGTCTCGAGGCGCGCAGGGTAGCTTTTTTTTGCCTTGATTTCTTTGTAACTTTCTTGATCAAGCAAGAAAGTTATGCAATAAAAAATCAAATTCTGTGATGTAACGTTAATGCTAATTTACGATTTGTGTCTTTGATGATGCCAAATAAGAGTTTAAATGGGCGCGATTTAAAATTGGCGTAATCTAATTAGTCAATAGTAACTCTAAGTCCTTTCCCAACCAGATTTTCCTTTAGTGGTTTCAGCGATTTGTAGTCCCCTTTTTTAATATCACACTTACCTTTGTAATGTGTGATAAAAGTACACTGCTCGGCTTGAATAATATCATGCTCGCAAACTTCAATCAAACAACTGATAACATAATCGAAACTATTGCTATCATCATTGTACAAAATAAGATGACGGTTCGTATTGCGCGAACTGCTTTGTGATGTGTCGTCTTTTTGTACTGGCTTAATTATTTCTTGATTTTCACTCATACACTGCAAAAGTACGGAATATTATAATACAAATTTATTGGAACATGATGATTTTCAGCCTTTTATAAAATGTGACGTTTAAATTATATAAGGTGCAAAAAAGTTATGTTAATGGATAAAAAAGACGCAGAGCAAGTTTTAGCCTACTCAACGTGTTATTTGCTTTAGTAATTAAGATATTTGATTTGCAAACGGTAATCAGTAAAATTTTGTAATCGGTAATCGGTTAGATTTGTATAATCGCTTCCGCTTTATGGGATTCTGCTATTGCATCAGAGAAAATTTGCACAATCTGAAGCCAATCACTATCCACACCGACCACCGATTACAAAATTTTACCGATTACCGAAATATTTAATACCATTTAAGTACTTTAGGCACTCAAGGCACTTTAGTTCACTCTAGACACTTCCCCTATCTAACAATAACAAAATTCATTTTGCTTTGCAATTCAGGACAGTTGATAAAATAGTTACCCGGTTGCAAATCGCTGATGTTAATGCTTAGGAATCCAAGTTGTTGATTTGAACTTACAGTTTTAACCAATTCGCCTTTTATGCTGTAAATATTGAAACTACACGCACCATCAGGATTAATAAATTCAACTGCTAAGTAATCATTTGCAGGATTTGGATAAAGTTTAAATAAAGATTTTAGCTCTGTATTTAGCACAGATTCCTGTTCAGGTTCACTAATGA
>CAZOHR010000346.1:0-4195 GCA_964579045.1 uncultured Bacteroidales bacterium
GATTAAATTATAATAAGAAGAATGTGGATAAGTAACATTTTCAATAGTTAGAGAAGCACTCTGCTCTGCTGGCATTAAAACATCATTTCTCATCCAAATATAGTACAAATAGTCTCCCGAAGCTATTGCAGTAAAGTCAGCATCTTCGCCCTCACAAATTGTTTGTGTTTGCGGTTGTGTTGTAATTTGTGCTGGGACAACAACATCAATTGAGACTGTTGATGAAGTTATAGTTGCACAAACATTTGCAGCAGTATAATAATAACCACCTTCATCTAATAAAGTTGCTGATTCAAGAAGGTAATCAGATCCATAATCGACCAGATCTCCATCATGATACCATGCCACTTGAGTGTATTCGCCAACATAATCGGATTCAAAAAGATTATCTGTACCAAGGCAAACAAGGTTAAATTCTGAAGTTATATTATTAATTACTGGTGGTCCATCAACTACTTGAACCTGACAAGTAAAACTTGTTACTGTACCTTCGCCATTTAATAGAACACAATAATATGCTCCCTCATCAGCTAATGTCAATGATGGAAAATTTAAAATCGGAGAATTTGGACCATAAGGCATTCCATCTTTAAACCATGAATATGTGATTGGTTCTGCACCCGTAGCCACAACTGTAATATCAGCAGAGTTTCCAATACATTTTATAACATTGCTTGGCTGTTGGATAATTTGTGGTGCCTGAGCATACAAACCTGTGGCAAATGATAAGATTATCACTGTGTTTACCAGAATGAGAATAGATTTTAGTGAAGTCATTGTTTTATATTTTTAAAGCTCACAAAATACTCAAAAAAACTTTACATATTAATATAAAGAGCAGCTTACTTTTAAACAATTTATTGTCAGTTACTAATGATAATAAATCAGGCTAGAATAAGCCACTTTCTTCCTCTTTGAGATTTTCAAAATATTCGTCTACCAACAGCACAGATGCCCTTGATGCATTAACGGCCAGAATATCACACACATTATTTTCCTTGTTGTTGGCATGTCCTTTTACCCAAACAAATTTTATATTGTGCTTTGGTCGAACAAGTAAAAATCGTTTCCACAAGTCGGGGTTTTTAACTTTTTTAAATCCCTTTTTTATCCATCCTTCTATCCAGTTTTGATTTATGGCTTCGGAAACATACTTTGAATCGGTAAAAACCGTAACCTCAGAGCCCTCAACTTTAAGCGTTTCGAGAGCAACAATTACAGCTAAAAGTTCCATTCTATTGTTTGTGGTTTTTCGATAACCTTGCGAAATTTCTTTTCTAAAATTTCCTGAAATCAGAACAATGCCATAGCCGCCAGGACCTGGATTCCCGCTACAGGCTCCATCTGTATAAATTGAAATAATAGGTTTAGTCACGTAGTAGTTTTTAGCTGCTTATCTTGCCAGCATTATCCTGCGAGTAACCCTGTTTCCGTCAATATTCAAAGCTACAAAGTAAAGACCCTGGGGATATTCATTAACATTTACAGAGATGTCTTCGCTACCAGACTCAAATTCGTCTGTCATAATTACACGACCAGTGATATCAATAAGTTGCATTTCAATGTTTTTGCCACTTTCAAGTTCCCCAGTTTGAATATATATAATGTCAGATGCTGGATTTGGGTAAATGTCAATATTATTATCTACTTCAAATTCATTTATGTCAACAATACAAGTAACTGGTCTGATAGCAGAAGATGTTTTTAGTCCAAATTTTGAGGTTGCAGTTGACCATTCAGAATTAGATTCAACATAAAGCGTATTAACTCCACTTGGATAATTTCTATTATTGACAATACTTACAGCAAATAAATCTTCACTTACATCGTCTTCGTTGTGGTCAACATAATTAATTCTGAAACCAGCAAAGAATGGTCCATCAACTTCAACAGGGCTATCAAACTCAACAACATTGTTAAAATTTCCAGGGATATCGCGTAGGAACAACTTCTTTTGAGCAATAATATTCTCAGGATAAGTAGTTGAGCCTTCCCAAATATAAAATGTTACATACGAATTATAGTCACCATATTCTGATTCAACAACTGGAACTATTAGGGCATCTATTTGAGTAAAAGAATATTGTGGGAAATAGTCAGCATAGGCACGAATTTTTTGTCCATTATGTCCGCCAATTCGCCCCCAACTTCCTGCTAGATTTGGGCTATAAATACCCTCATCTGCTCCCACATTACTAATTGTGTCACAATAAATATTAACTGGTCCCGAGAATACTAGGATATAATCTTCTTTATATTCGTAGTTAGATCCACAAGCATTATTCACAGCAAGTGAAACGTCAAAAAATCCAGCAGCATTGTACTCAACCCCGTTAATTACATTTGAAGCTGCCGAATATGTTGGATAACCACCCTGGAAATACCAATTCCAAGTTGTTGGATTATTGAGAGATTTGTCTTCAAAATAAATTGTTGTTCCCGAGCGAATCAGTCTTTGTGAAGCCTCAAAATCAGCCACTGGAATCGCTACACAAGGATCGGTAGCAGAAACGACAATATAATCGGGTTTTCTAATTGTGTCAATTCCCATATTGCTTTCGACAATAAGTTCTACGTCGTAAGTTCCAGGCATTGTATAAAGAATGCCAATAGGATTTTGTTGATTTGATGTTGTTGGGCTGCCCCCTTCAAAAAACCATCTCCAGATATAAGGGTTTCCCGAGCTCATATCGTGGAAATTGATATAATCGCCCGGAGCAATAAATACTCTATCGGCTAAAAAATCGGCAGTTGGAGGAACAGTGGCAGCAGGTATAACCTTAATATAATTTAATTTAAGCTCGCTGTCTTGAAGACCACCATCGTCTTCGACTCTAAGCTCAACAGCATATGTACCAACACTTGTGTATGCAACAGGTACAGGCTCTTCCATATTTGAAGTATTTGGAATACCACCAGTAAAAGTCCATGCCCAAGATGCAAAAGGACCATTCTGTGACAAATCGGTAAATTCGACTGTTCCACCAACAGGTATTGTTGTATAATCACCAACAAAATCGGCAATTGGGGTAGTTGTATTAGGTTCAACAGTAATACAACCGACAATAACTTCGGTATTAATAGCGGTGCTATTTTGAACCTCAAGTACAACATCGTAGGTACCAGCATAATAATAGCAAATTCCAACAGGATGTTGTGCATTGGAAGACAAGGTTTGTGCTCCAGGGAAACTCCACTGCCAAGCTGTTGGGCTACCCGTACTCATATCAGTAAAGTTTACGCAATCGCCAGCTGTGATAGTGTAAATATTAGCAATAAATGCTGCATCTAAAGGGGTTTTCTCGTCTCTTGATTTTTGCCCGAATGCAATGACGGAAATTAAAATCCCTGCAAATGCTAAAGTTAAAAACCTGAAGGCTGCTATTTTCATATAATATGCTTTTTAAAATAAAAACGAATCACTAACTCACAAAGATATAATATAATAAAAAACAAAATGAAAAATTATCCGATTTTATTAACAGATGAGTTTTAATTTCATAATAACGAGGTTTTTTTCATCTAAAGTTTTGAAAAACAAAGCATATTATTATTTTTGTGCCAAATTTGAAAATTATGGCAACTACAGCAGATATTAAAAACGGATTAACAATTGAATTTAACGGTAAACTTTACCAAATAGTTTATTTTCAGCATGTTAAACCAGGCAAAGGGCCGGCCTTTGTACGTACAAAACTTAAAAGTTTGGATAATGGCAGAGTAATAGATAACACTTTTACCTCGGGAGCAAAAATAAATCCAGTAAGAATAGAGCGTCGTCCTTATCAATATTTATATAAAGATGATATGGGTTTTATCTTTATGCATCTTGAAACTTACGAACAGATTACCATGTTGGAAGCATTAATCGAAGGTGTTGAGTTTCTCAAAGAAGGCCAAGATGTTGAAATAGTGTTCCACGCAGAACTCGAAACTGCATTATCTTGTGAATTACCTCCATTTGTAATTGCAGAAGTTACTTATACCGAACCAGGGCTTAAAGGTGATACTTCAACCAATGCACTTAAACCTGCCACACTAGAAACTGGCACAAGCGTAATGGTTCCATTGTTTATCGAAATTGGTGAAAAAATCAAAGTTGATACAAGAACAAAAGAATACGTTGAAAGAGCAAGATAATATTAAATGAAATCAAAAAGAGGCTGTCTAAAAAAATTGGCAGCTTTTTTTATTC
>CAZOHR010000347.1:0-1300 GCA_964579045.1 uncultured Bacteroidales bacterium
AGTATTCATACCCTCCAGAATCAGAACAATATACCAGCCTCAACAACTCTGCCAACTGAGATTCGCCAGCCGATAGAGGAACTTGTAAATTCTATTAAACAGCAAGTGCAGATAGAGACAGATATAAAAACTCAACAATCCAAACAGGCTGTTCCAAATGCAGTCATATCGGAAGCATCTGTTGCTGAGTTTAGTAATATTGATTCTGTTTCAAAAACAAGTACAGATATGCCGAATGCACCACTAGAAGGACTAAGACCTGAAAATATATTACAGTTAAATGAAGGGAAAGTTCTTGAAATACTTAAAAATATCAATACGGATATAGATAATGCACATGCTCCAAAAATAAAAGAGCAAGAAACTAATAAAGAGATGAAAAATATTGTGTTGCAGTTTCAGTCAATCTTAGATACAGGTATCGTTCAGAGCCAAAATGCTCAGACGATGATTAGAGAATTTAAGGCAAAAGATACTATTAGTCTGGAAGATCTGAAAAAATTAAACAAGGAAATTGAAAATGCATTAACCCACTCTAGTATAAGCAAAGATAATCAACCCAGAGTTGCAGTAGCGGTGAGCATCATTAATAGTACTATCGAGAGTATTGAGTATACAAAGAAATCAAATAAAATTGAAGCAATACTTGGGAGTAAAGATTCTAATGGAGATAAATCTCAAAAACTATTAGACCTAAATTCTCCTTTAACTGTTATTAAATATTTTGATAATAACATTAAAAAGACATCTGAGTTTAAAGAACTTCTAAGTGATTATTTGGTAAAAGAAAATATGAAGGAAAATCCAGAAAAAATAGTTCCGGCAGTTATAAAAATAATAAGTAATATGACTGATAACAAAGCAACTCAGCAATCATTAATTTTAAAAATACTGAGTACAAAAGAATCATTATCCGATAAGGAAATTGTTGCAAGTGTTCCAACAGATATATCGTTATTAGCAGAAGCAAAATCGGCAGGAATAATTACAAACGATAAGTTGGCGGGCATTGTTCAAAACATAGTTTCCGTGTTGGATAAAAAGGAGACAAAAGTTAAGGAACAAGCGATTCAATCTTTATTTGATTTAAAGAATAAAGCAAGTCAGAAAACTCAAGTGGTATTTAATGATATTTTTAAACAAATAAGAAAAGTGAGTAAGGATTCGGAACAAATTATTGATAATATACTCCAGAAGAGTCGAAGTGGAATGATCTCTCAATCTATTAGTCCTGCAGTTAGTCAGCCACAAACAAGTATAGAACAAGTCAAACAGATGGACACACCACAGAGAGCAGTAA
>CAZOHR010000347.1:1400-4178 GCA_964579045.1 uncultured Bacteroidales bacterium
CGAAACTGCAGGCACAATATAAGGAAATACTAAACGAAGTAAAAGAGAGAAACGAAATAAGCGAACGGATAGTGAATGAGCTGAGTAAACAAGGCAGTGTTCAGATACAATCAGCATCTACTTTAAGTCAACCACAAACAAGTATAGAACAAGTCAAACAGATGGACACACCACAGAGAGCAGTAAGTGGAGTAGAAACAGAAAATATAAAAGAGCTAAAAGTGATGGAAGTGGTAAGTCAGTTACAGCAAATACAGCAGATGGTAGAAAGTTTACATAGTCCGTTTGTAAAGATCGCAAATGTGGAACAAGCGATGAAAGCAGTACTGGGGAACTATGAGGTAATCGTAAAGACAGAAGTTGCGAAGAGTCCTGAATTAGTATCCGCGATGACGGAATTTAAAAGTAAAGAGAAGCTGGAACTGAAAGATATAAAGAAACTAAACGAGTTGTTAGAACGAGCCGTAAAAGAGAGTACGGTGAGTGAAGGATCGAAGAGCCAAATAAAAGAATCGATTGCGAAATTAAACGTAAGTGTTGAAAGTATCAGTCTGACGAAACGAGTGGGGAGTCAGGTGGAACAAATACTCAGAAGTCCGGTATCAATGGAAGAAAAGACAGACCGATTACTGCAATTGAAACAACCTGTAGAAGTGATGACATATGTACAAAAGAACACACAGACAAGCGAGGTAAATAAAGCAGTAGTACAAAACTATATGAGCAAAGCAGATTATGCTGAAACGGCAGAGAAAAGTATCCCGATAATGATGGACGTGATGGAGCAAATGAAAGTAAGTCCGCAGAAGAGAGACGAGATCATAATAAATATGCTGAAACAGAAAAGCAGTTCTGCGGATGAAGTAAAAATGATGGTACGAAACATCGTGGTAATCGCAGAGAGTGAATCACGGAACTGGATACCAAAAGATAGTAAAGAGAAAAAAGAGAGCATACAGCTAATAAGTGAAATGGGAGAAACGAAGCAGAGAGAAGTTCTGCAAACGATAGTGGATATACGAATGAAGAGCGAGCCGAAACTGCAGGCACAATATAAGGAAATACTAAACGAAGTAAAAGAGAGAAACGAGATAAGCGAACGGATAGTGAATGAGCTGAGTAAACAAGTCAGTGTGCAGATACAGCCAACTTCAAGTCAGCCACAAATGAGTATAGAGCAGGTGAAACAGTATGATGTGCCAGAAGGACGAGTTAATAATATTATAAATGAAGAAGACGTAATGGAGTATGAAGTAATAAATATTATAAAAGTAATGAACAATATTAGCGAGCAATTGACAGCAGTAAACAAGGATAATCTCAGTATTGAAGATATCATTATGGACATTGAAAATATTTTAAAAAATAAGGTTATAGTAAGTGATGATATTATAAAGGAGATAAAAAAAATACAGCAGGATTATAATAAATTACCTTTTAAAAAAGCCACTGAGTTGATAAAACTCCTTAAAGATAAAGTTAAAGAGGGGGAATTAAGTCCAGATAAAAAAACTATTTTATCAGAAAGTTTATTAGATCTTGAATCACAGTTAAATTCCAGTCGTGATATACTGGGAAAAAATGAAAATGAAGAGAAAATAATTATTACTAATAATACAAATATGATTCAAATTATCAAAAAATTTACAGCACTTATACCTGAAGCTATAACAATTCAAGATATTTCTATTGAAGGATTTAAGGAAGTTGTTGAGTTTTATAGAATAAATCCAAATCTTTTAAAAGGGAATGAGTTAAATTTATTGCTATATTTTGAAAAAATGTTTCAACGAACAAATCAAACAGGATTTATTAAACCGATGGCAACGTTTATTCAAACCGTTAGCATTAATCAAGAGAATATCGAAACGTTTTTTAATCAAATATTTAAGGATGTTCCAGAAAAAATATCTGGACCTGATGATTTTGCTTTAGCTCTAAAACAATTGTTTTTTATTGAGTATTTAAATGATTTTAATATGGCTGATAAGTCAATAAAATTAAAGACCTTAATTAAATCTTTTTATGAGCTGATACTTAATATGGATAAAGAACAAGCTGTTGGTATATTTGACCAGTTATCTAGAAAAGTAAAGCAGAAATTGATCCATGAATTAAATAAGGATAATCTTATTTTACAAAAAGAAGGAAGCGGGAAGGTTCGTAATATGAAATCCCAACAATTACTGAATTACTTAAATGAAAAAGGTAACCAGGAAACAAAAATACTATTTTCAAAATTAAATGATGAATTGAGCTCTATTATAAAACCTGAACCATCTAAGAACATTAAGGCTCTCTTAACTCATTCTATTGAAATTGAGCAACTAATTAAAGAAGGTAAAGAAATAAATCAAAAACAAGAAAACTTCAAAGTATTACTCAACTTGATTGTTGATGATTTTGGTATAGAAAATAATCAAATTTCTTTAAAAGATTTTAGTCATGTTTTATATTCAACATCTCAGGTATTACTTAAGATTCAGCAACAGAATGTTAATATAAATAAAGATCAAATTAGCCTATTAATACAACAGATAGATCGGTTATCAGTTTACTATAATGCATTTCCTAATGCCGAGTATTTTATTAGTAGATTAATGGATGCAGTTAATGACCCGAATTATAAAATCCATAAAAACATGGAATTTATTGAGATGTTAAAAATGTATTCAGGATATGAAGAAATTGCCATATCATTTATTGATAGATTAATCGAATTTAAAATTGATAACTCTAAGATTGACCGATTAATGCAGGCACGAGAACAACTACAAC
>CAZOHR010000348.1:0-4157 GCA_964579045.1 uncultured Bacteroidales bacterium
ATCCCGACTTTTAGTCGGGAGGGTCGAGGGTTCGAACCCCTCCGAACCGACAAATAGAAAGCCTAAGATTTTATCTCTTAGGCTTTCTTGTTTTTGATTGTGCTACGAATTCGCCACCGTTCACAGAGATTTTCACACCGAGTGAACTTCGTAGTTAGCGTTTCTACCTCCTTCTGAAGTTTTGAACAAAATACCTTTATCCACCAAGTCTTTAATATCTCTTAAAGCAGTATCGGTAGATGTTTTGGTGATTTTAGCCCATTTTGAAGTTTGAAGTTTCCCTTCAAAACCATCAAATAGTTTGTTAAGCATTATGCGTTGTCGTTCGTTGATAGGTGTATGTTCGTGTAATTTCCAAAACTCAGCTTTGCGTAATATCTTTTGTGTTGTATTCTCGGTGGCTAACATTGCCCTTTTGAGGCAAAGCAAAAACCATTCGAGCCATTCGGTAATATCGCCAGAACTATGCTGCACTTTCTGTAGTACCTCGTAATAGCGTTTGCGCTCGAATAATATTTGACTCGACATACTATAAAAACGATCCTGACTGCCCTCTGCACGTGCAAGTAACATCTCGGTTATGGCTCTACCTATTCTGCCATTGCCGTCATCGAATGGGTGAATGATAACAAACCAAAAGTGTGCTATTGCAGCTTTCAAAACTGGATCAAGGCGGTTTTCGTTGTTAAGCCACTCCAAAAATTTATCCATTTCTGGTTTCACCAATTCAGGCTTTACGGCTTCGTAATGTACTTTTTCTTTGCCCAATGCCCCTGAAACAACCTGCATTGCTCCAGTGCGGTATTGTCCCACCTCTATTGTATATGGTCCACTGTAACCTGTAGGAAAAAGTGCTGCATGCCAACCAAACAATCGTTTTTCAGTTAAAGGCAGAGTATAGCGCTGGGTGGCATCCAACATCATTTCTACTACACCCTCGATGTGACGACTGCTCGGAACGAGTCCTGCCGTATTGATGCCTAGACGCCTTGCTATAGACGATCGCACTTGGTCATAATTGAGCAATTCGCCTTCTATTTCAGATGATTTTACTACTTCTAAACTTAATGCATTAAGTGTAACTTCCTCTTTAGAATAAAAGCCAATAGCGTTTAACTGCCCGATAATCTTACCTTGCATTAAGCGCACCTCCCCAAATATAATATTAATGGCTTTATCCTGCCAACTAAAATCTGTCCAATCTTTATACTCGTAAATGTATTTTACCATTACCTAAAACTATTTTGCGGTAAATATACGAATTATTTACCGCAATTATGCGGTGATTGTTTTATTTTTTCTCCGCACCGATGGATTTAGATCACCCTATTCTTTAATTATTTCCCAAAATACTTTTCTATCAATGCCTGCAACTCAATTACTCTTATAGGTTTTGCGATATAATCGTTACAACCAACGTCGATTGCTTTTTCTCTGTCTCCAGCTTGTGCATAAGCTGTTTGTGCAATAATTATAACCGCTTTGTTAAACTCGCGAATTTTCACAGTTGCTTCGTATCCACCCATGTCGGGCATTCGAATATCCATCAAAATTAAATCAATGTCAGGATTACTGCGACAAACTTCAATGGCTTTTACTCCATTACTTACGGCTATGATTTCTTTGCCCCATATACTAACTGTTTCTTTCATTAACAATAATGAATCGTCGTCATCCTCAGCAATTAGAATTTTTAGTTTTCTAACATCCTTGTCTATTTCTGCATTTGTATGTTGATGGTCATTGTATTCATGGGCCGACTCACTATTAGATGGCAAGGTAAAATAAAATGTTGAACCCTTACCGTCTTCACTTTCCACCCAAATTTTACCTCCTAGCATTGCAACATAAGCTCGCGAAATGGCTAATCCTAGTCCTGCGCCCTGTCGTGCCATTGTGTCGGCAATGTCGGCCTGAATAAAACGCTCAAAAATGGCTTCTTGCCTGTCTTTTGGAATTCCGATACCTGTATCTTTTACATAAAATTCGAATTCTTTACCTTTATTGATATATCCATATTCTATAGTTCCCGAGTCTGTGTATTTAATCGCATTATTAACCAAATTTGAAAGAATACCATAAAACTTCTCAGTATCAGTAATAAAAATTGCCTCTTTATCAGTTATCTTGTAATTATAAGATAGACTAAGTTTTTTTCTACCAGCATCAAATTTTAAGACATCGTAAACAAATTGCAACTGATTGTTGATATTCGTCTCTTTTAGATGAATATCCATTGTGCCAGATTCAATTTTAGAGATGCTCATGATATCGTTAATAATATTTAGCATTCGCTTCCCACTTTTCTCTATAATTTCGATATAAGATTTCTGCTGTTCGCCAGAAAGATCGGACGATTTCAGCAATTCGGAAAATCCCATAATACCATTCATTGGTGTGCGAATTTCGTGGCTCATATTAGCCAGAAAAGCAGATTTAAGACGGTCGCTTTCTTCGGCTTTTTCTTTAGCTAAACGCAAATCTTTTATTAAAACCAAGCGTTCTGAAATTTTCCAAACATTATCCATCAAAAGTGTTAGTTGTCGAACATCCGAACTGTTATAATTGGTAGATTTATTTGCAACACCAGCTACTGCTACAATTTTATTATCAAAAATTACAGGAATCGTTAAAAACTTTTCAAGTTTAACGTGACCTTCAGGGGTTCCTTTTTTTATTGGGTTTTCGGCATGATAATCATTAATAATTATTGGTTTTCTTTGTCTTACGGCTTCTCCCCAACAACCAGTTTTATCTAAGTCATAAACGGTTTGAGGATTCATCACTGTGCATTCCTTCATTACATCTTTCGACCATGTATTCAAGATAAATTGTTTTTTTTCTTCAACGTAAAAATAAATGTAGCCAATTTTACTTTTAGTTAAATCAACTGCCTGTTTTAAAGCAAAATCTAAAAGCTCCTGAACTGAATTTGTTTGTAATTGAGAAACCTTGAGTAAACTTTCAAGACGTTCGTTGTTAAATAAAATTTCATTTTTTTGTTCTTTTAAAATCATTTCGTTTTCTTCAGCTTTTTCTTTTGCTAAAACAAGTTCTACTTCAGCTAGCTTACGTTCAGTAATATCCAGAAATAGTCCAATTGAAAATTCTTTTGTAAGATATACAGTATTTTCAATTGTTTTAACATCGCCATTTTTGCAGGTTACGAGATATTCTCTAGCAGTTGTTGGAACATTGTTCTTAATTGCAAATTCAGAATCACTGTTCCATTGAGTAATTACAGAATTTCTATACTTAATATCTGGATACACTAATTCGAACCATTTTTGGATAGAAACTAATTCTTCAATTGTATAACCAAAAGTTTCTATAAATTGCTTATTCAAAAAAATCAAATCACCATTATTATTTGCAACAACCATTGGAATAGGTGAAAATTCTATTGTTTTCCGAAATTTCGCTTCGCTTTCTTCTGCTTTTTCTTTGGCTTCGATTATTTGTTTTTCTGAGTGTTTGCGCTCTGTAACATCTGCTGTTATAGTGGCAAACCTGTTGTTTTCTAAGCGCATTGCTGTAATAGAAAAGTGCTTGTCCATGGGCTGGAAATAAACTTCAAGATTGAATGGTTCACCAATTAGAACCACGTCGGAATATTCCTTCAGATAAGGTGGTCTTTCAGCACTATAAACCTCAGTCGACAAGCGTCCCACGGCAGCATTTCGCGATATGCCTGTTATTCTTGTAAAGGCATCATTACAGTCGGTGACGCGGTAGTTGATTGGCTTCCCTCTCTCGTCAAAGACCAACTCGTGCAAGACTACCATCTCGGACATTGCAGAAAAGAGTGTACTGAGCTTGGCTTCGCTTTCTTCGGCTTTTTCTTTAGCTTTTTGTAATTCTATTTCAGACGTTTTTATTTTTGTAACATCTTGTGAAATAATCTGAATGCCCAAAACTTTCTGTTGTAAGTTCTCTATTCTTGCGTATGTGCTTATGAACCATCTATCTTCTGTTGGTAAATGAATTAAATCTTCATAAACCAATGGTTGAGAAGAGTTAATTGCATTTTGAATGCGATTAAAATAAAAATCAGCAGCATCTTTTGGAAACAAATCGAAAATTGATTTCCCAACAAAATCTTCGGGATTTCCATTCATGTTCTTTGCGGCTATTTGATTATATGAAAGAACTATTCC
>CAZOHR010000349.1:0-1415 GCA_964579045.1 uncultured Bacteroidales bacterium
TGGATTCTTCATCGTGATAAATTAGTTATGACCAATTAAAGCACACATGAAAGTATACAGACTGATGGAAATTAGCTGCAACCTTAGAATGCATAGCATAGTCTTATTTATAAAACTCGAAGAATGAAAGCTAATATTATTATATTCTTATCTTTTCTAACTTTCCTAAGTATTACAACATCGGGGCAAACAAAGAGTGATACTGAAAATAAAATTGGGAATAAGCATAAATTTGCTTTTGGTTTTATTGCTGGATTTAGCAGAGGTTATGATGATGGTAAATTGGCATATCCAGAGGGTGGATTGTCTTTTAAGTTTACACCAAATAGATTTGGCGTTCAAACTACTTTTTTCCCTCGATTGAGTGTTAATTTAGACTTTATGTTTAATTTAGTTACTGTTGGATCAACAAGTTTTTATTTATATCAAGGAAATCAATTTGTTTTAGACGATAATCTATACAATGACGAATCAATTTCTAATACCTTCAATAACGGTCTAGGCATAGGTATTGAATACACTACACCAAAACTTGCAGGTATTAATCTTAGGTTTGGATATTCGTTCTATAATGATTTTACAGCGTTTCGGCGAAGATTCGAGTTGGGATTTTATCAAAAATTTTGAAAAGCATTATTTGATAAATATTTACATATCTAAAGATGTTAAAGATGACAAAAAATTATATATACTTTTATTCTCTGGTTACTCTAATATTTTTCTTTAGTTTCATTAAGATTGGATTTTCACAATCTGAAATCAATAAGAGCTATCAATTATGTTTAACAAATTTGCCAATACAAGACTTTACATTTATTTACACTCAAAGAATAAATGATAAAATTAATCTTGAAATTTCAAATAGTTTCGTAATACATAAAGCTAAAGTATTCGATAATGGTGCAGTGTTATACTTCACTCTTAAGGACCCATTTAGACTTTATGACATGTATAGGCTAAGAATAGGAAACAGGTATTTTTTAGATGATGAAAATTATGTTTGTCCGATGTTTATATTTAATTATGGGCGATATGAAAATGGTATTATAAGGAACTATATTGATGATAAAGGATCAGATGCACATGATTTGGATTATAAATTAAATAGAAGCAGGTTCGATATTGGGGCAATTATTAAATTTGGGAATATTAAAACTTACGATAATCGTTTTATAAGAGATATTTACTTTGGAATAGGTTTAAAAGTTAAATTTTTTAGTGACGATATTCTTGCAATAGGACCTTGGGTCTCTGATTATTCGTATGAATCTCCTATTCATGACAACCATATAGGTTTTATGCCTACTATTCATTTTGGGATAGGTGTCGGATACTTTAAATAGTTATAGGATGATGCCAGACCCGCTGCTGCGCAATTACTTACGTTAATCCGTCAACTCACGCGATTGCCCCCA
>CAZOHR010000349.1:1425-4117 GCA_964579045.1 uncultured Bacteroidales bacterium
GTGGCGCTTATCCAATCATGTTTTGCAGATTTAATATTGGAATCTTGCTTTTTAAAAATAAGGATAATACCCCCGCTGCTGCGCGATTGTATCGCGTTGCGGCACAATCACAAACCCAATTCTATTCTACTCCCCTAAAAGCATTTCATTAATATGTAAAAATTGTATATATTTGAATAAAATTTATTTGATGGTTTCCATACAGATTCACTCAGTTTTGGGTTGTATAGTATGATTTTTTTATCACTACAAACTAGCTTTGGGCAAATTAAAAATAAAAAAGGCAATGGCACTTTTAAAGAGATTACTAATAATTTTCATTATCTGCTTATTAGGAAATAAAACATTTTCCCAAATTACTATTGGCGTAAAAAACTCTGGAATAAACTTAGAATTAATAAGAAATGTTAATCGCGACTCTGTATTTAATGGGTTACATCTTTGTTTACTCAATAACACTCTAAAAGATTCAAAAGTAAATGGAATCACAACTTCAATAATATCTACTACGTTTGGGCGCATGGAAACACATCAAACAAATGGAATAGCGGTAGAGTTGGTTAACCTAAGTTTACATAATACAAATGGAATTAATATCAGTCTTTTAAAATCTTATTATTCAGAATTCAAAGTTTCTCAAGAAAAAGGTCTAAATATATGTTTATTAAATTTGAGTAACACAAAAAGTATTGGTGCAAACTTTTTATTATTCAATATAGGTCATTTGGGCAATGGAGGAGGTCCATCCCTACATGGTCTTTCACTAAGCATACTAAACTTTAAATGTGGTAGTTCAAGTGGCATTAATATCAGTCTAATAAATAACTTCTTTTCTCAAAAACATGGTTGTCAAATAGGAATAATAAACACCTCTATTTTTTCAGAAAGCAGTTTTCAAATTGGTTTGTTTAATTTCAATAGAGAAGCGAATGAAGAAAATAATGTTAATGTTATACAATTTGGTTTATTAAATTATAATGGGGATAGCAAACTTTTTAAAATAATGCCAATTCTCAATTTCTAAAAAAATCAGCTCATAACAATACCTTAGCATAATAGCGGGGTTTTGAAGCTAATTTGGTGGTTTGGGATCTATTACTTAAATTGGTTGCAAGTATAGTTTCGCTGAGGGTTTTACCGTTAGCAAGGGTGGTTTTTCGAAATTCCGCAATTATGCCAAGAAGCGACCGTTAGCAAATTATTACTAAATTTGAACTCTCAAAAGACAGTTTCTATTTTGTAAATAATTGAATTTTTGTGATATAGAAACTTAAGACATGGAGTTTTATAGATTAAAAGTATGAAAAAAATTGCGATTACAACAGTTGGCTCGAGAGGTGATTTACAACCGTTTATTTCACTGGGAATTGGTCTTAAAGATGCAGGATATGAGGTTTTGATAGTTTCTGCAAAGAACGAAGAAGACTATGTTCGAAGTTATAATTTAGATTTCTTTGCACTCGATGTTGATATTCAGGAACTCATGGAAGGTAACAGCAATGTAAAAGAAATGACAAGAGGCAATGGACCACTTAAATTTATAACAACTCAATTAAAAGGCTCAAAAAATTTGAAAAGCCTAATGATTAAGACACATGGCGAAATATGGAATGCTTGTCAGGATGCCGATCTTATTATTTTTCATCCCGGAATGTCAATCGGATATTTCATAGCTCAAGTTAGCAATAAAAAAAGTGTTTTATTAAATCCATTTCCAGTTGTTGCAACAAAAGATTATCCTTCAATACTATTTTATACTTTACCAAAATTGGGACGATTATATAATTCAATAACTCATTCCATTTTTTACAAGATGTTTTGGGCTATTGGCAAATCGGCAGTGAAAGAATTTTGGCAAAAGAATGTTGGTAAAAAGGTCGATTTTTCAGTCTCACCAATTGTCCAACAGATTAAAAGTGGCCGACCAGTAATTAATGCATATAGTCCTTTGTTATTTGCCCCGTCAAAAGAGTGGGGAGACAATTTGCAAACCGTTGGCAGTTTAACTATTAATAACGAGTCAAATTTTATTCCTACAAAAGAACTTGTGAATTTTATCAATGATGGAGAGCCTCCAATATTTATTGGTTTTGGGAGTATGAAAGATGTTGATTCGTTTACTCATACATTTAAAATTCTTACCGAAGCCGTTTCTAAAACTGGACAGCGGGCAGTAATTGGGCTAGGTTGGACAAAGAATAATTTTGGTGGGAATGTTCCCGAAAATGTATTTCTGATTGAAAATGTTCCGTTTACTTGGCTTTTCCCACAAATGAAATTAGTTATACACCATGGTGGTGCTGGGACAACTGCTGCAGGACTAATTGCAGGTAAGCCAACTATAATAATTCCTCATATTGCCGACCAACCTGCGTGGGGACAAAGGATTTATGAACTTGGAGTGGGCTCTAAACCAATAAAGAAAAAAAATCTTACTGTTGACAATTTAAGTAAAGCTATTTTGTTTGCACTTCAACCAAAAATTGTAGATGCTGCGTGTGTTCTGGGACAATCGATGAGAATGGAAGACGGCAATAAAAAAGCAATCGAAATTATTGATAAATATATGATTGGTAAATAGGGGGAACAAATCACAAGTTCTAAATCACAAGTTCCAAGAGAAGCTCCAAATAACAAATATCAAGCTCCAATTAATTTAGTAGCAACTTATTGATTTGAAATTTGTGATTTG
>CAZOHR010000350.1:0-4105 GCA_964579045.1 uncultured Bacteroidales bacterium
CCAAAAGCAAAACAAATTTATCCCGGATATTCCATCAATTTACAACAATATAGGATATATTTATTTTACCACGAATAACATTCCAGAAGCTAGAAAAGCTTATACAAGGGCCTATGAAATATTTGATAGCCTTAATAATGACTTCGGGACAGCAGTATTATTAAACAATCTTGCAGAACTAGAAATCAAAATAGGGAACTTTGATATTGCTGAAAAAATGATAAATCAAGCTGATAGTTTACATCGCTTAATGGATTTTCAGGAATCGCGCAAAAACCTTTATTTCACATCATATGAATTATTTCTTTCAAAAAAAGATTATCTCAGAGCTATCGATTTTTTAACCAAATACAACTTGCTTAAGGACAGTATTTACAATTTGGAACTCGATAAAACAGTTGAAGAGATTAAGACAAAATTTGAAGTTGAACGAATAAACAATCAATCTACAGCAAAAGATGAGAAAATACAGCAGAAAAACAAATTAACAATTATTTTAATTATTGTAATACTTCTAATAACCTCTCTTTTAATACTGTTATTCAATCTCATAAAGTCTAAAATCAAATTAAATAATCTCTTAAAAACAAAGAACGACATTCTTAAACTAAAAGATGAAGAAATAAATGCCAATTTACAATATGCCAGACAAATACAAGTAGCATGTATGAATAATGTCAACACACAGGATACACTAAAATACTTTATATTAGACTTACCCAAATCGACAGTTGGAGGTGATTTTTATATGATAAGAAAGAAGGCAGATGAAACAATTTTTGTCCTAGCCGATTGCACTGGTCATGGAATATCTGGTGGGTTTTTGTCCGTTTTAGGCATAGAACTTTTAAATCACTCTTTTGACACCTGTACTAGTCTATCATCTACTCTTAATATTCTCAATAGCAATTTCTTTGCACACATTACCAGAAGTGAATCATTAAGACAAGAATCACTCAGTTTAAGTACTATTTCCATTAAAAATAATGAAATAATATACGCTGGTTCTAAACATAAAATTTGGCATTACTCCAACATAATTCGCAAGCTAGTAGAAATTAAAACTAGTGATAATACAATTGGTATTTCAGAAAACTGCGAATTCATAGAAAACAAAATATCTATAGAAATCGGTGATTGGATATTTCTTTCAAGCGACGGATATGCTGATCAATTTGGTGGTGACAGCAAGAAAAAATTGAAATATGAAAACTTTCGAAACCATCTAAAGCATTGCACAGCAATGAATACAGAAGATGCAAAGAAATACCTCAGCGATCAACATGTTGAATGGAAAAAGGAGACTGAACAAACAGATGACATTTTAGTCATTGGAATAAAATTTTAACTACTTTTGTAAAAAGCAAATCGAGATGACAGATAGATACGATGTAATCGTTGTGGGAGCGGGGCATGCAGGTTGTGAAGCGGCTGCGGCTGCGGCAAATTTGGGTAGCAAAACCCTTCTAATTACTATAGACATGAACAAAATTGCCCAAATGTCGTGTAATCCAGCAATGGGAGGGGTTGCCAAAGGGCAAATTGTTAAAGAAATCGACGCACTCGGTGGATATTCTGGAATTATTGCTGATAAATCAATGATTCAGTTTCGCATGCTAAATATGTCAAAAGGGCCAGCAATGTGGAGTCCAAGAGCACAATGCGACAGAATGGTTTTCAGTTCAGAGTGGCGAAACACGCTTGAATCCTTACCTAATCTAGATTTTTGGCAAGATTCTGTAATTGGAATTACTACAGAAAACAATAAAATAACAGGTGTAAAAACAGAAATTGGAGTTACCTTTCGCGCAAAATCAGTAATTCTAACTAATGGAACCTTCCTAAATGGGCTTATGCATATAGGACAAACTAAGCTAAAAGGAGGCCGAATTTCAGAACCAGCATCATATGGAATAACTGAAAATCTTGTCGAACTTGGGTTTACTTCCGACAGGATGAAAACTGGAACACCAGTAAGAATTGATGGCCGCACGATTGATTTTAGCAAATTACAGGAGCAAGCAGGAGACTCTTTGATTATGCCATTTTCGTTTCTTCACAACTATAACCAAACATTTCTTAAACAACGTAGCTGCTATATTGCCTATACAGATGAAGAAGTACATGCTAGCTTACGAACTGGCTTAGAAGATTCTCCGCTTTATGATGGAACAATTCAGAGCATTGGTCCACGGTATTGTCCAAGTATTGAAACAAAGCTTATTACATTTCCAGACAAAGATAAACATCAACTATTTTTAGAACCTGAAGGAGAAAGCACAATTGAGTATTACCTTAATGGATTTTCTTCTTCATTACCTTGGAAAGTTCAAATTGATTCATTACGTAAAATAGATGGATTTTCAAACGTAAAAATCTTCCGCCCTGGATATGCGATTGAATATGACTTCTTTCACCCAACACAACTAAACAACACTTTAGAAACAAAGCTAATTGAAAACTTATATTTTGCAGGACAGATAAACGGCACTACAGGCTACGAAGAAGCAGGAGCTCAAGGTCTCATGGCTGGGATAAACGCACATCTTAAAATAAATGAAAAACCGGAATTTACTCTAAACCGAGACCAAGCATATATTGGAGTTTTAATTGATGATTTAGTAACTAAGGGAGTCGATGAACCATATAGAATGTTTACTTCGAGGGCGGAATTCCGCATTTTGTTAAGGCAAGATAATGCAGACGTTCGACTCACTGAATTAGGCCATAAAATTGGTCTTGCTTCAGATGAAAGATTTGCTAATCTCGAAAATAAAATACAAAAACGTGACGAACTAATTGCATACTTCAACAAACAAAGTTGTAAGCCAGAAAGTGTAAATCATATTTTAAGCTCCTTAGGTTCGGCAGAATTAAAGCAAAGTGTAAAGCTTTCGACAGTTATCAACAGACCTCAAATAAAAGTCAATGACCTAATTGATGCCTTTCCATCATTACAACAAATCCTTGAACAATACGGCGATAAGGCTCAAGAAATAATTGATGCCGCAGAAATTCTTATAAAATATTCTGGATATATTGATAGAGAAAAACTTATTGCCGATAAACTCAAACGACTCGAAAACATAGAGATAAAAGATAAAATCAATTACGCCGAACTTAAATCCCTTTCAACTGAAGCAAGGCAAAAACTTATTAAAATAAATCCTAAAACAATAGGACAAGCATCGAGAATTAGCGGAGTTTCTCCATCGGATATCAGTGTATTACTGGTTTTCCTTGGAAGATAATCTTTGTTCCACGTGGAACAAAGTAAAAAATGTTGGCTTCGATCCTTCGATCCTTCGGCAAGCTCAGTACGACGCTTCGCTCAGGGATCTTGGCTAGCCAACAGATAAAACATACAAACGCAGCCTGAGCTTGTCGAAGGCGAAGTAATAAATAAATAAAAGTTAACAACATATGAAAAAATTCGAGGGAAACATAGTAGATCTATTTGAAAGAAAAATATTCAAAGGTGAAGTTTGTGTTGAAGATGGAAAGATAGTGGAGATTAACGCCAAAGAAAGCACAAGTGAAATTTACATTCTGCCTGGGTTTATTGACTCCCATGTCCATATTGAGAGTTCTATGTTAATTCCAACTGAATTCTCAAAGCTAGCAATTCAAAACGGAACCGTAGCTGTTGTTACCGATCCTCACGAAATTGCAAATGTACTTGGTAAAAAAGGAGTAGAGTTTATGATTAAGAATTCTAAGCTTACTCCACTAAAAACTTTTTATAGTGTACCGTCTTGTGTACCAGCTACTGGATTTGAAACTAGCGGAGCAATCCTAAGCCCCGAAGATATAGACGAATTATTCACTAAACATAATCTTTTGGTATTAGGTGAAATGATGAACTATCCAGGAGTTATATTTGACGATGCTGATGTTCATGCTAAATTATCGATAGCTCATAAACACGGAGCAAAAATTGATGGACACATTCCAGGAATTTCTGGTGAGCAATTAAAAAAATATATTGACTCTGGGATCTCTACCGATCATGAATGTTTTACAATCGACGAAGCTATTGAAAAAATTAAACTTGGAATGAAGGTTTTAATCCGAGAAGGATCGGCAGCACGCAATTTTGACGAAT
>CAZOHR010000351.1:0-4101 GCA_964579045.1 uncultured Bacteroidales bacterium
ATTTGTTTTTTGTGATTTGTTTTTTGTGATTTGTGATTTGTGATTTGTTTATTGTGATTTGTATTTTATAATTTGTTCCGCCTCTGCGGATGTGATTTCCTCCTAATATTCTCTCACGATAAAAACATCATAATCGCCTAGAAATTTAAAACCATATTTTTCATAAAGTCGACGGGCGACAGCATTTTTTTTATGCACTTCGAGTTTTATCTGAAGCTTGGCTTCTCTAGCATATTGCATTGATTTTTCCATCAACAAATTACTAAGACCTTTTCCTTGATATTCGGGTAATATTCCGAAATGGTGTAAATACAATCTGCGACTGTCGTTTGTAATCCAGGATGTACCAATTACATTATCCTCGGCTGTGAGAACAAAAAGAATTCCACCTGCCGCGAGAGTATCATTTATAATTTTAAGATCATCACCACGGTGAGCGCCGCCCATATCGGTTTGTTCCCAGACATCGAGAACTGATTTATAATCGCTCTCCACAAATTTTCTTACCTCAAAGCTCATAATTAAGGCTTAGTTACTAATTCAAAATCTTTTTCAACCAAAGTTGACGAATTCTTCATTAAATCAAATTCCTCGCTATATGCAACAAAGTTTTTTGCTTTTATCTGCATGCTATATTTACTTCCACCTCTTACAGCAAATGAATAATAGCCTAAACTATCAGTTTTCACTTGTTGTACGTCCTTGGAGTTAAACAAATTACTGATCTTTAAATCGCACACTACACCTGTACCTTCATCATCCATAATCTGACCAGTGTAAACTACTAAAACAGGAATTGACCCAGTATTTTCAGCAAAGAACGGACCTGCCTCTAGAACAAAAATATCAAAACCGCCTATGCTACCCTCGCGATTAGATGAGATATAAGCATATTTACCATCCGAGGAAAGTGAAAATTGTGAATCGTCTGCCATAGAATTTATTGGATAACCCATATTTACTGGTACAGTCCATTTGCCATCCTTTAAATAAGAAATAAACAAATCATCGCCACCCATCGACTTTTCGCAGTCGGATGCAAATACCAGAAAGTCGCCACCTGGATGAACATAAACAAATGATTCATTAAAATCACTATTGAGCTCAGATATTATCCCTGCCTCAGTATAATCGCCTTTAAACAAATCGCTGTCATAAATATCACAATTCTCTTTAACCTTACTTTTTCGCGACGATATAAAGAACAAATGATTATTGATAAAATCTAAACTTGGACAAAATTCATAAAACTCCGAATTCAACAGTCCAGTACACCTTACAGCATCAGTAAAGTCCTCGTCAGTATCTTTAGTATCATACCAAATATCACCACCATCCGCATCTTCGGGAGTATATCTATAAAGATAAAAAACTTTATCTGCAGCAGTTACAGAGCTAAGAATGTAATTTCTACCTGAGGCAAATGTTTCATCAACAAGCTCGACATTTCCGGGTTTACCACCCTCACCAACAATAGTTTCAAAAATTGAAAATGGGAAATTATTTGTAATTGCATTCTTTGCCTGTTCATCGTTCACTGGCTTGTCAATTGTGATATAAAGTTTGGAATTATATCTGGAACATACAGGAAAAATTTCGTTATATTCTGTATTCACTCCCTCACCTGCAGGAAAAACAAAGTAATTGCTAGGACGATCATAAGCATTTTTCGCCACATCAATTTGTGAGAGTAATTTCTTTACCTGAATTTCGCCAACCGTAGCAGTTCCTTCAATGATTTCAGACAATACAAGCTTTGCTTTATCAAATTCCTTCAATTGATGATAGACACATCCTTGCAAATACTTAACTTCTTTAATAAGTGTATCATTTTTACAATTCTGAGAAGCAGTAGCCAAATATTCAGATGCTTTTTCAAACTTCAAAGCTTTATTATAACATTCGGCAATTCTAAAATTCAACAATGCATCATTTGGAAAAGCAGCAATTAACTCATTATAAACGACCAATGCTTCTTCGCTACGATTATCTTCAAACAAAAGTTTTGCCTGAGTCATTTTCCAATCAGATGGACTAAGTTCAGTTTGGGCAGAAGCATAAGCAAAAGCAAAACACAGCAATATAAATAGAATAATGTTTTTTCTCATATTATTATTTTGAAGATGTAAAAATACAAAAAATAAGGATTAGCCCAAATCCATTTCTTCACAATAGTGTATAAACTTACTAAGACTTTCCTTTTTTGACTCGTCCATTTTATAATCAATGCAATTATTTAAGTACTCTTGCAAATTGAATCCAGAATACAAGTGCCGATACTTTTGTGCAGTTTCAATACGTGAGTTAACCCCAGAACAAAGTAAATTATTAAACTCTTCGATAAAAGCTTCGTCTATTTCATTTTTTGCTACCCAAACAGCAAATACGGCTGGTTTCCCAGTAAAAGCATACCACTCAGCAGCTATATCATATTTAAAGGCAAAGCTATTTCTCAACTTGAGCGCACGATCGCCAATAATTAAAGCTGCAATATTTCCACCAATCTTAGACTCAAAATTCTCACTTGATGGTAAATAATCATATTTTACTTTCCAGAATTTCTCGGCCAGAATTCTAATATATTTCACTGAACTTCGAGACTGATAATCGAGAATAATACTCGTAATTTCGTCTTTGGGCTTTTCACAAAGCAGTAGCACTGATTCAACCTTTCTATATGCTGCAAGACAAAAATCCCCAACCACTTTATATCCTTCTGGTAACGGAAAGGCCCCTACTGGAACAAGAGCGATATCAGCATTACCACTAAAAATATCAGCAGCACACATAGCTGGATTTCTTTCCTGTAAAATAGCGTTATCCCTGATAAAATCTGAATTACTCAATGCTTCTTTAAAAGGCAATGTGTTACTGTATGAGACTAAAGAAATTCTAATCATTGCATATAATATAGGAAACAAAATTATACAATTTATGTAACTAATTTCATAAATCTATCACCTCATTTTAAAATAATTCAAATTGATACTGCTAAATTTTGCTTTAAGAATATTGTTTTTTACTTTTGACAAAAAAAAAGCCATGTCAGATTTTAAAATTGACTTTTCGAACAATTTCTTTCTCATCGCAGGTCCATGCGTAGTTGAAAACGAAGAAATCACTTACAACACAGCAAAAACCCTGAAAGAAATTTGCGAGAGACTTTATATTCAATTAATCTTTAAAGCATCGTATCGCAAGGCAAACCGTAGCAGTTCTAGTTCATTTTCTGGACTTGGCGATCAAAAAGCATTAGATATTTTGGCGAAAGTAAAAAAGGAGCTTAACTTAGCTATCTGCACCGACATACATACCGCCGAAGAAGCTGCTTTTGCTGCGCAAGTTGCAGATATAGTTCAGATTCCAGCATTTTTGTGCCGCCAAACCGATTTATTGGTTGCAGCTGCAAAAACTGGAAAGTATGTAAATATTAAGAAAGGTCAATTTTTATCACCTGAGGCAATGGAATTTGCTGCTAATAAAGTTGTAAATGCAGGAAACAAAAATGTAATGATAACCGAACGTGGAACAACATTTGGCTATCAAGATTTGGTAATTGATTTTCGCGGGATTCCAAAAATGAAAGAATTTGGGTTTCCAGTAATTCTTGATGTTACACATAGTTTACAGCAACCAAATCAAAGTTCAGGAGTAACTGGTGGCCAGCCCGAAATGATTGAATATATGGCTAAAGCAGGAATAGCAGTAGGTGCCGACGGATTATTTATCGAAACTCATCCCGATCCAAAAAATGCAAAGTCGGATGGCGCTAATATGCTTAGATTAGACTTAATGGATGAATTATTAGTAAAACTTGTCAGATTGAAAAAATCACTCTGACATATTTAAATCACCCTGATTAAAACTTAAGGGGAGTAAATCTTCTATTGAATTAAAAGCCAAAACTGATTTTGCAGATGCAAGCAAAACCCTGATAGGTTTTTTAAATCTCATTTCAGTTTCTGACATAACTTGTCTGCACGAGCCACAAGGAGAAATGTTTTCTTCAATTACCTTACCCTGTGGATTTATAACGACAACAGCAATTGCTTCAACAGAAGAATCTGGATAATTTGCATTTGCATAAAACATTGCAACTCT
>CAZOHR010000352.1:0-4059 GCA_964579045.1 uncultured Bacteroidales bacterium
TTCACAACATTCACATATCAAGATGCATTTCTGACATGGGCGGATTCAGGTCCGACATTGGTAAAAACCGACCTGCAAAACTTTTTCAAAAAACTTCGAAAAAGTACAAAGGAAAAAATAAGGTATTTCGCTGTTGGTGAATATGGAACGGAAAACAAAAGACCACATTATCACGCTATTATATTTAGTAATATGGAAATAATGAAAATGCACTTACAAAGCTTAAAAGCTTGGGGCATGGGTATCGTAGACGTTCAACATGCTAAAGGCGGAGCAACAAAATATGTTGCAGGATATCTAATTAACCACACCGGAAAAAGTGAATTCAAACAACCTGAATTTATGGTGTGTTCTAAAAATCTCGGTCTGAATTATATGAAAAATATTTCATGGCATTTAGAAGATTTTAAAAGAAACTACATTGTCGGGAAAGGTGGTATAAAATCACCGCTGCCCCGCTACTACAAGAAAAAGTTATCTGACGAGGATAGGATAAAATTAGCTTGGAATTCTCAAAATGAAATTAAAAAAGAAGAGCAAAAATTAAGCGTTTCTGATATCGAAAATCAAGCAAAACTGAAAAATGATAGAGTTCTTGCTTATAAGGAAATGCTCAGTAAAAACAAAAAAAATCGTAATAAATTATGAGTAAAATTTTTAATCAGGTTTCATTTTTGAAACCACAAAAAAGTCTTTTTGATTTATCGCATGAGCGAAAATTATCTATGAATATGGGCGACCTTGTGCCGGTATTATGTGAGGAAGTTCTACCCGGTGACAAATGGCAAATTAACACGGAAACACTTATCCGAATGGCACCAATGAAAAGCCCTATTATGCATAGAGTGGATACATTTGTGCATTTCTTCTTTGTACCAAATAGAATAATTTGGGACAACTGGCCAAAGTTTATAACTGGCGGTGTTCAGGGATTAGATACTCCGGTTCATCCCTTTATAGTTACGCCAAAAACAACTACCGCAGAACTAGCTTCAGGTCTATTAGCTGATAATCTAGGCGTAAAATTTGCAGATGCTGCAACGGCATTTAACGTAAAATTATCAGCACTTCCTTTTCGAGCATATCAACAAATCTGTAATGATTTCTATATTGATTTAACCTTGAACGCTGATATAAATTACTTCTCTCAGGCGGATGGTGATGTATCAGCGGAAAAGGCTGTCTTAATGGCTATGAGAAAAAGAGCTTGGGAAAAAGATTATTTTACTTCAAGTTTACCTTGGACTCAAAGAGGCGGTGCAGTAAGTTTACCTTTAAAAGGAACTGCAAATTTAAGTTATGTAGGGGGAACAAATCCCCGAACATTGTTAAGAAATGATACTACTGGTATGGCTGCCGGTGCTGGTGTGTTAGATGTAAATGCAAATGGAAATTTAGTGCAAGGGGCGAATGTGTTAAATGTTGATTTAAATGGAACGCACAAAGCAGATTTGAGTTCTGCGACAAGTTCAACAATCGAAGATTTGAGACGTGCAACAAAATTGCAAGCTTGGCTGGAAAAAAACGCCAAAGCCGGTGCAAGGTACATAGAGCAAATATTAGCGCACTTCGGAACACAAACGCCTGATTATAGGCTACAACGTTCTGAATATTTAGGTGGTGGTCGCTCGCCAATGGTAATATCAGAAGTACTACAAACCGCTGAAACTGGAACAACTCCACAGGGTAATATGACAGGACACGGAGTATCAGCCCAAAATTCAAACCGATTCAATAAAAAGTTTGATGAACATGGTTTTGTGATTGGAATTATGTCAGTAATGCCTAAAACGGCATACATGCAAGGGCTTCGCCGTTACTGGGTAAAAAATGACAAATTCGATTATGCATGGCCGGAATTTGCACAACTTGGTGAGCAGCCTGTTTATACTCGGGAATTGTGGAACAATCTGGATTATCAAAATGCAAACTACAACAAAGTGTTTGGATATCAGTCTCGTTATGCAGATTTAAAGTACATTCCTGATACTGTGCACGGAGATTTCTCTAACACCTTAGAATTTTGGCATATGTCCAGAAAATTCGCAAATGAACCACAACTAAACAATGATTTTGTAAAGTCAGACCCTGACCACAGAATCTTTGCTGTGACTACTCCGACAATACATAAATTATATTGTCAGGTATACCATAACATTAAGGCAATCAGACCTTTGCCCTATTTCAATAATCCTTCACTACTATAAAAAAATCAAAATGGAAAAAGTAATATTTGAAACCGCTTACACATATGACCACACTAAAAACAAGGGTACATATAATACTCAACCGTCTTTAACAGTGCCAGATATGGCGCTCACGATTCAAGAACTAATGAATCAGTACACGATAGACGGAATGCAGTCCAATGTTAGTTTTGATGATGATGATATTGATTTTAATGATATCATATCAAGCAGGAAAAACTTCGACCTTGTCGATATTGAAAATGCGTCAAACTACATTGAAGCAATCAGACAAAAACAGGAGGATGTACAAAAAGAAATCCTACTGAAGAAAAAAAATGACGAAAGTCAAAAAATAAAAATGGCTTTGGAGTTTTACGAAAAGAGCCAAAAAACAGACGTCACTACAATAAAGTTAGATAGTGACAGGCAATAGACGAAAGTCGTTAAAATAGCGTTCAAAATCGCTTACAAAGGATAATTAAGGCTGTAGTAATACAGCCTTTTTTATTTCAAAAAAATTATCAAAAAAACATACAAAAAAATGAGTGTTGCAATGAAATGGAAAAAACGAAGAAATAAATATGTTAAATAGATAATCAGAGAAATAAAATGAAACGGACAATTATCAAAAAAAACCCAGGTAAAAGCGATACTATACGAACGCAATCAAAAGGAGTTCAAAACTCCATTAAAGCGGGATATGGGTTCCCGCTTATTCTTCGACCAAAGCAGATTATAATCAAAGGTCGAAACAAGGCACTAAACACTCTTGTCTATTTAGTGCCAATTGACACCAATATATTGTCAATTAAAAAAAAATACTTTACTTTGTGTAAACAAATAAAAAAAGGAGGTGTAAAAATGAGAGTTTCAATTATGCAATGGTATGAAAATCAATTAGATGAAATGATTAATAATCATCTCACTAAACAGGAATGTGATGAAGTATGGTTACATGAACAATCTAAAAATTTATTAGATGAGCTTATTAATGAAGTTAAAAAACGTGATGGTCAAATTCACAAATTTAAAAACATGGTTAAATGTCAGGATTAACGGACGTATTAACGGGGGCATTGCCTTCCGTTGGTGGTGCTATTGGAACATTAATCCAAAACGCCGGACAAAAAAAACAACAACAAAGGGAGTTTGAAAATAATAAGGAGATGTGGAACGCATCGAATTATTACAACTCACCTGAACAACAGATGCAGCGTCTAAAAGATGCTGGTTTGAATCCTAATTTGGTCTATGGTAATGGTTCAGTAGTTGGAAATAGTTCCAGCCCTGCACCTCGCTACAATGCGCCAAATCTTCAACGGTTACCGCTTGAAATGTTCAATCCGTTGGATATGATTTCTAAGTACATGGATATAAAACAAAAGTCTGCACAAACCGATTTAACAAACGAGGCTATTATTAAACAACAAATTGAAAATAGATATCTCGCTCCCATGACTTCGGCAAGGCTGGGTAAACAAATCGGAGAAACTTCACAACTTCATCAATATTTAGGTATAGATGATAAAAACTGGTCTTTTAATAAAGATGGTACATGGAAAGTTAACCATGTACCCGTGGAAAATTCTGCATATAAACAACATATTTTAAATGGTTTAGATTTACAAACTACGACCTTAAGAAAATACAATGCAGAAACTGACAGCACTAATATGCGTACTAAGCTAATGGAATTTGAAAAAGAATTTATGGAAACTATTCCTAAATCATTTCAATGGTTAGCACCTTTTATTTTCAAATTAGTAACACGTTAAAACTTAAAAAAATGGCATACAAAAGAAGATCCAGATATGGTAAATCTCGTCGTTCATCTCGCTACGTGGTAACACGTGGCGGCATTCGTTTATAA
>CAZOHR010000353.1:0-4030 GCA_964579045.1 uncultured Bacteroidales bacterium
CTGGTGCAAGTGTTTTTATCGAAAATTCCTATTTGGGAACTACTACCGATCACAATGGTGATTTTACTATTAAATGTAAATCTAAAGATTGCAAACTTGTAATTTCATTTCTCGGCTACGAGAGCTGGTCTAAGCAATTGTCTTTTACTGCCGAAAATGAAAATCTCGGTCAAATTAAACTGAAAACTGCTGCCTACATGAGCGACGAAATTGTCGTAAAAGCTACTCGCGCTGACGAAAATTCACCTATGGCTTATTCTATAATTGATTCGGAAGAACTACAGAAACGTAATTCTGCTCAGGATTTGCCCTACATGTTGGAATTAACTCCTTCGTTTGTTGCAACTAGCGAAGCTGGCACAGGAATCGGATACACAAACTATCGTATTCGCGGTACCGATCCAACCAGAATAAATGTCACGGTTAATGGAATGCCGCTTAACGATGCCGAGTCTCAATCGGTATTTTGGGTTAATATGCCCGACTTTTCTAGTTCGGTAAACAGCGTTCAGATTACACGTGGTGTGGGAACTTCAACAAACGGAGCCGCAGCTTTTGGCGGAAGTATGAACTTCTTTACTGGGTCTCTAAATGATAAAGCTTACGGCGAAGTCTCTGCAATGGCTGGGAGTTTTAATACTTTTCGCGAAAATATAAGCGTTGGAACTGGTATTTTAAGTAATGGTTTTTCGTTCGACCTACGTTTGTCAAATCTAAACAGCGATGGCTATGTCGAAAACTCATTTTCCGACCATCAGGCAGTAATGCTAACTGGTGCTTGGCGTGGTAAAGATAGCTTTTTGCGTTTTAATCTTATTCATGGACGCGAAAAAACCGGAATAAGCTGGTGGGGTTGTCCTCAGGAAATGCTCGAAACTAACCGAACTTATAATCCTGCTGGAGAATATTTTGATGAGGATGGAACTCGTCGTTATTACGAAAATCAGACCGATAATTATGTTCAAACTCATTATCAATTATTGTATTCCAAAACTTTGAATGATAAAATTGATTTGAATGCTGGTATTCATTACACTCGTGGCGATGGTTATTATGAGCAATACAAAGAAGATGAACTATTGTCCGAATACAGATTGCCAAATATCGTTTTTCAGGCCGATTCAATGTTCACAGCTACCGACACGCTTATTCCTGCGCCAATTGTTTTAACAAATTCGGATCTTATTCACCGCAAAATGATGGGAAACGATTTCTATGGTGGGACACTTGCAACAAATTATAAAGGCGAAAAAATCAAACTAAGTATTGGTGGTGGATGGAATCAATATAACGGCAATCATTTTGGAAATGTAATATGGATGCGATATTCTGGTTATGCCGAAAATGGTTATGAATGGTATCGAAACACTGGATTGAAAACTGATTTCAATGTTTTTGCAAAGCTAAATTATGAAATTATTGATCATTTAATTGTCTATGGCGATATTCAATACCGTAATGTGAATTACAAACTCGAAGGACTCGATTATGACCTTGATGCTGATGGAAATCAAAGAATCCTCGATCAGGAACATATTTATAATTTTATTAATCCAAAAGCAGGATTAGTTTATCAAATTAATAACAATATGAGAATTTATGCGTCATTTGCAACTTCGCAGCGAGAGCCAACAAGAACTAACTTTAAAGATGCTGCTGGCGATCCAACTAAATTTCCTTTGCCAGAAACACTTTATGATTATGAAGTCGGATATTCATTTCAATCTCAAAAATTTTCTGCAGCAGCGAACCTATATTATATGGACTACATTAATCAACTTGTTCCAACAGGAGAAAAATCTAGCGTTGGTTACGATATAATGACAAATGTGCCTGAATCATATCGCGCAGGAATTGAAATCTCGGCAGGAGTAAAGCCAATCAGCAAACTCAGCATTGATGCAAATCTTACACTCAGTCAAAATAAAATTAAAAACTTTACAGCTTGGTCATACACTTATGATGAAGAATGGAACGAAGCTTATGAGTCTTTTGAGTTAGGAGAAACGGATATTGCATATTCGCCAAATATTATTTCGTCGGGAATTATAACATACAAACCATGCGGCGGATTTTCGGTCAGTTGGATTGCTAAATATGTAGGCGAACAGTATTTTGATAATACATCGTCGGCAGACAGAAAACTTGATGCATACTTTTTGAATAACCTGCAACTCGACTATACGATTGAAACCAAGCTAATCAGAGAAATCGGTTTAAAATTTATGGTGAATAATATTTTCAATCTCGAATACTCAAATAATGCTTATGGCGGAAATTGGTACGAACAAGGCACCGAAAAAACTTGGGCTTATTATTATCCACAAGCTGGAATTAACTTTATGGGTGGAGTGGTGCTGAAGTTTTAGCACCTAACTCCATAAACCTTTACGTAATTGCCCAGCGATGCATTGATCCGCCGCGGCGGAGTCGAAATAGGCAGCTTATTCTGATTCTAATTATAAGACAGTCCTTTGTGTTTCAGATCATCTTGCTGCAATTGTTTTATGATTTTACAATCAGTATACAATGTCGTTGAGTTAAGGCATTCAAAAATGGAATTTATTGCATTAAAATAATCCAATAATAAAATGTTAATGTCCGCTGGACAAAGGAGTGATTTTAGTAGTTTATTTAGTTTTACTGTTGTTGAAGCCCTAACGGGCTAGTTATTCCACTAGTTTTTCATAAATTGATATTGCTGGAAATCGTTTTTGTCCAGAGGCGGTGTACTGAGCCCGCCGAAGTGACATAAACGTCAGTAAAAAGCTTAAACAAAATGCACTTTTTGTCCAGCGGACATATACCCAAAATTGATTAACTAAACGACATTGAATCAGTATTATGAATTCCTACACAAAATGTATGAATCCTATTACGTAAATAAAGGAAAGTTTGGGTTTATCCTTAATAATTTAAGTTAAGATTAGACTTATTCTGTTTAATTTTCAGACTATAAACATACACAAAATTTAAGAATTTATCCTAAAAAATAAAATATATGTCATAATAAATTCCGATATATATAAATATCTTTACATTTTAATTTAAACACAAATTTATTTAAAATGAAAAGGATTTATTTGGCTTTTATGGTTTTGATTTTGAGTTTTGGATTGTTAAAAGCTCAGACAATAATGCATGATTTCGAGAATTTAACACCAGGAAATTTGAACGGTCAATCAGGTTGGGTTACAACACAATATCCTACAGCGTCTTCTGGAGATATGCAAATTATGGCAAATACTGGAATTAACGGAGATTCAAAATCTCTTTATTATGGGATTTCTGGTTCAGGTTATGGTGTAGATGCTAGTCACGCTCTACCTGCAGGAACATTTGCTAATAAGATGCAGGGCTATGAAATAAGTTTTGATTTTGCGCCCGCAGTATGGGGGACAAAAGTAGGTATTGGTTATGATGCAAATATGGATGGCAAAATAACATCATCTGATTTAAATGAAATGAGTATTATTTACAGTTCTACCTCTACTTATGTTAGTATTTCTCTACCTTTTGGTCAAATAATACAGGTTCCTACAACTTATACAGGAAATTGGGTGCATGTAACAATGACAATTACTGATTTGATTTCTGGTGGGAAAATGAAAATTACTGAAAAAGATCTAGTAACTGGAATAACCAGAATAATTGCTACTAATGTAAGTGTCAATTCTTCTGGAAGTTCAGATTATACAAATCCGGATAATTGGAACATGATTTTTACTCATATCGAAGGTGCAGTTGGAATGATTGATAATATTTTAATTGAGAGAAATCCATCTTTTTGTGAAGTGGAGATTACCGGAGATGCTGTTCTATGTACAAATATGCCTGCTATTCTTAATGCAAATGCCAGTGTTAATCTTGGCAGCAATTATCAAACTAATAATACAGTTTTTCCAATTCCTGATGGTTTTTTATCTGGCGTAGGATCACCCATTGAAGTTGTAAACTCAACAGCTTTAGCATCCGACATATATTCAATTACCATAAATTCATTGACACACGAATGGGTTAATGATTTGAA
>CAZOHR010000354.1:0-4025 GCA_964579045.1 uncultured Bacteroidales bacterium
TATGGAATATGTTTAAAGTTATGGGCGGGCGACAATCAATAAACTTGTGGAAAAACGATAAAATCGCCAATAACGACCGAATTCATTTTACTAGAGAAGGTTACAAAATTATTGCAGGATTGCTTTTTGATGCGATACTTAGAGATTACGAAAAACATTTACAAACTCTGCCGGAAGACAGATTAATTTTAGATTAGAATATGGAGTTTATAAAAAATATTTTTTCATACGATCCGCATTCCCCTCTTATTTTTACGAGGTTTTTCTTTTGGGGATTTTTTGCTGTAGTAATGATCGGATATTCATTTATTTCGAATAAGATTACAGCTCGCTCTTTATATTTGCTCGTTTTTAGCTTGTTTTTCTATTACAAGTCGAGCGGACTATTCTTTTTCCTCCTGGTTTTTAGTACCATGGTTGATTATTATTTTGGGAATTGGATGTACAAATCCAAAAGTGAATTATTTCGCAAGTTTATGTTGGCAATGAGTATCAGTATTAACTTGTTTTTATTAGCATATTTTAAATACACATACTTTCTTACTAATATTGTAAACGATTGGTTTGGGACTAATTATGTTGCCAATAATTTTCTTGCAGAGTTCTCGAACTTGCTTACTGGCTCACATTTCGATACTTCAAAGATTTTTCTTCCTGTAGGGATATCATTTTTTACTTTTCAAACAATGTCATATAGTTTGGATATTTATAGAAGAAAAATGGAACCAGTAAGAAATATTATTGATTTTGGTTTTTACGTTTCGTTTTTTCCTCAGTTGGTTGCAGGGCCTATTGTTAGAGCATCGGAATTTATTCCTCAGATTTATGAAAAATTTAGGCTTTCGAGGTACGAATTCGGTCTTGCACTGTTTATGATTTTAAAAGGTTTGATTAAGAAAATCATGATCGGTGATTATATTGCTGTTAATTTTATCGACAGGATTTTCGCAAATCCCGATATGTACTCTGGTTTTGAAAGTATGATGGCAATGATTGGTTACTCCTTGCAAGTTTATTGCGATTTCTCAGGATATACTGATATTGCAATAGGTGTGGCCTTATTTATGGGCTTTAGGTTAAGCCAGAATTTTAATTCTCCATATAAAGCAAAAAACTGCGCCGATTTTTGGTCTAGATGGCATATTTCTTTTTCTACTTGGTTACGCGACTATTTGTATATACCTCTTGGCGGAAATAGAAATGCAACAGCTGGCACATATATAAATTTAAGTTTGATTTTGGCTATTTTTGTTTTAATGGCTTCAAACTCTGTGGTAACGATTGTAATTTTGTCGTCAGCTGCAGTTCTTGCAATTTTAATGTTTGCTATAAAGGCTGTCCGACAGAAAGTAATAACCAATATAAATTTGATGATTACGATGCTGATTGGCGGACTTTGGCATGGCGCAAGCTGGAATTTTATCATTTGGGGTGGATTAAACGGTTTAGGTATAGTAGTTTACAAACTGTGGCGAAAAATCAGTCCATGGGAAAAATATAATAATGTTGTGGCTACAGTTTGGAAAATTGCTATAACTTTTAGTTTTATAACTCTTACCCGTGTTTTCTTTCGTGCACCCGATTATAAAACTGCTACCACAATGCTCTCGAAGTTATGGAATAGCTTTAGTCCTGAAATAATTCCAGCAGTTCTGAGCGGCTACTATAAAATATGGTTAATGATGTTATTCGGCTTTATAACACACTGGCTTAGTTATAATTTTAAAGATAAATGGCGCGACAAATTTATAAATTTCCCTCATTGGTCACAGGCTCTGATAACTGTTGTAATTGTATTTGTTATCTATCAGTCAATCTGTTCCGACATGCAGGCATTTATATATTTTCAGTTCTAAATAGAAATTTATTTTCTCACAACCTTCTTGTATAGAATATCTGTATCAGAATTAATTTTTATTAGATACATACCAGCTGGCAATTCAGGCGCAAAGATATAATTAAACTTGTTTTCACCTGGTAAGGCTCTGAAATCCTTTTCAATAACATCAACCAGCTTACCTGTAATATCAAATAATCTTATGTCAATTACAGATTCAGTTTCGCTGAAATACTTAATATTGATATCAGAATTAAAAGGATTTGGGTATATTTCCAAACTTTCATTTGAAGTTATAACATTGGTACCAGCTAAAAAGTCAATTGTAAGTTCAACTGGAATTGTAATTGTAGTTTCAGCATCAGAAATAACAACGTTAGCGTAATAAACACCTTCATCCATATCGGTGGTGTTATAATTAAGTGATAATACAAAGTCGGAATTGTACGGTATTTCTCCTTGAGTTGGATCAACATTTAACCAGAAAGAGGCTTGATTTGTAAGTACCATATTTCCATCTACCTGATGAGGATCGGCACCATATTGATCACCAGTGATTGTGTAAGTTATTTCTGAAGTCATTCCTACAAAAGCTTCATCAAAAGTAACATTTACAGTTGCAGAAGCTGTTTCGTTTTCATGAATTACTCCCCATGTTTCTGGAGTGCTCCAAACAAGATCAACTCCAGCTCCAGTTGCACCATCACTTATAAGGTCGCCAGATGGTCCGTCAAAGTTAGTTGATGAATTTACAGTAATCTCGTCAGGGAAATTAATTGTAACACCCTTAAGCCACTCCATATCTGCAGAAAGGCAATGTACTGTGTAGGTGATGTCGTAGGTTTCGCCTGGTTCAAATGCCAAGAAGTCACTGTCAAGATAAGTGCCATCTATGCTTTTAGTACCAGTCGTTTGAGGTATTACATCAACTTCGAAGGATGAAATTCCACCGCCAACATTTGAAATAGTTAATGGATTTGATTCTTCCTGATTTGTATTCATTGTTTTGAATATTTCGGTTACTTCGCAACTCAACATTGGGGCTATATTATTTACAGCAGGAAATACAATATTGTCAATCCATGCAGCGTCGGAACCACCAATATCTGAGCCATCTTTACGGTATCTCCATGCAAAAGTATGTTCTCCTGCGGTAACATCATGAGTATATTCGGTCCAAGGCATTTGACCCGACCAGCTTACAACAACAACACCATCAATAAGAAACTCTAAAAAGTCATAGTAATTTTCGCTCGACACTTTCCTAGCAAAACTTATTTCGCTATCAGTAACAACAAACATCTCGACCTGTAAAACTGTCTGAGCATTATGTCCGATTGCTCCCGAGCGCAGACTATATGTACCTTCATAAACTTCATCATCAACAATATACCAGTCAATTGCTTCTGGTTGTGTCCATTCAAAGCTTTCGAGTCCTGCTGTTTCAAATGTTTCCATCAAAATACCAATAATCATATAGCAAGTAATGTCCGTCGAAAGTCCGTTGTCAGCAACTACATGAAGATTTAATTCAACAAGATGTGCCATATCACATAAAGGATCAACACTCATATTATAGGTTAGCAATGCATTGTTTCCAGCAAGCATCGATGCAATATCTATTGGGGCAGTATTAATTGTAATCATAGGATCGGCTGTGGAAAGGGTTGCAGTGATATTCGTTGCACCAACTAATCCAATATTCTTCAAATTGAAAAGAACATCAGCAGTTTCTCCCGGATCAAGACAATTGTCAATTCCATCATCAACAAATGAACTGATAATGGTTATTACCGCAGTGTTAATTGTGACTTCAACAGGTATAACATCGGAATATCCGTTGTCGCCAGTAATATTTAACTCTATTATGGCAACATGTTGATTTTCTACAATAGAAGCAGTCGTGATATTGAAAGCAATATTTTCCAAATCGTCAGGTTCTAGCGATGTTCTCAACTGTAGTATTTAAAGTAATATACGGATCTGTTGTACTTGCTGTAATGGTAAGATTGTGAACGTCAGAACCACCGGTGTTGCTAACAGGGATTATAATGTCCGCAGTTTCGCCTGCAGCTAAAATATCGTCATTTGCATCGTCAACTTCCACTTCATCGGTTATAATATTTGGTGCAAATGCAGTAAAAATATAGAAATAATCAAAAGAGAACTGATCAGAGATAAAACTAAA
>CAZOHR010000355.1:0-4013 GCA_964579045.1 uncultured Bacteroidales bacterium
GTGATGATATCAGCAAAATTGAGCAGGTAGCAATGATTTCTGCAAATAACGAAGTTCAAATTGGTAAGGACATAGCATTGGCTATGGATAAAGTTAAAAAAGAAGGTGTTATAACTATCGAAGCAGCTAAAGGTACAGCAACTGAAGTAAAAGTTGTTGAAGGTATGCAGTTCGACAGAGGATATGTTTCTCCTTATTTTATTACCGATGCAGAAAAAATGGAAGCAGTTCTCGACTCTCCATATATTTTATTAACTGACAAGAAGATTTCTTCGATGAAAGATCTTCTTCCTGTTCTCGAACCTGTTGCTCAAGAAGGTCGTCCTCTTTTAATTATCGCCGAAGACGTTGAAGGTGAAGCTTTAGCAACTCTAGTTGTGAACCGTCTTAGAGGAACATTAAGAATTGCAGCCGTAAAAGCTCCTGGTTTTGGTGATAGAAGAAAGGAAATGCTTCAAGATATAGCGATATTAACAGGAGGAGAAGTTATTACTGAAGAAAGAGGACTTAAACTCGAAAATGCAAATATTTTGCAGTTAGGTAGAGCCGAAAAAGTAGTAATTGACAAAGAAAACACAACAATAGTTGATGGCGCAGGAAGCAAAGAACAGATTTCTGCTAGAGTTGCTCAGATAAAAAAACAAATGGAAGTTACTACTAGTGATTACGATCGCGAAAAACTTCAGGAACGTTTAGCTAAACTTGCTGGTGGTGTTGCTGTAATTTACGTTGGTGCAACAACCGAAGTTGAAATGAAGGAAAAGAAAGACCGTTATGAAGATGCACTTTCTGCAACACGCGCAGCTGTTGAAGAAGGAATAATCCCTGGTGGTGGCGTTGCTTATATCCGTGCTTTGCAAGCGATAAATGATCTTAAAGGCGCTAACGAAGACGAAACAATTGGTATTTCAATAGTTCTTAGAGCTTTAGAAGAGCCACTTCGTCGTATTGTCGAAAATGCTGGTAAAGAAGGATCTGTTGTTGTTCAGAAAGTAAAAGAAGGCAAGGCTGATTTTGGTTATAATGCGCGTACAGATGTTTACGAAAATCTATACGAATCAGGTGTTATCGATCCAGCTAAAGTTGCGCGTATCGCTCTCGAAAATGCTGCAAGCATCGCTGGTATGTTATTAACTACCGAATGTGTTATTGCAGAAATGCCAGAAGAAAATCCATCACCTATGGGTAACCCAGGAATGGGCGGCATGGGCGGTATGGGCGGCATGATGTAAGAAAATTATAATTGTTGAAGCACACAGTGCTGAAAAGAATTATAAATTTTCTTAGCTTAGCTGAGAATTTGATAGTTGTAAAAAAGACACTTAAAAATTCGATGCGGGCTTCAAAACCGACTTAAAGACAGTAGGGCCTCTATATTGGGTCCGAAGCAAAGTACCAATATATATTTCTAAGGCTTTCCGAAAGGGAGGCCTTTTTTAATTGGTAATATTAATTATTCAATAGGTATTTGAATGTCATTTTGTATATTTGTTAAATCTTTTCTAGCGCTTCTTATTTAAGAAATTGTTTGAAAATTTGTTATTTGTAAAATCATTATTTATAAGTTATCTATATGAAAAAAAGTTTGTTATTAATCCTCTTAAGTGCTATGTGTTCAGTAGCAAGTTTTGCTCAAGCCCAAACCGATTTGTGGGGAATGACAAGTGTCGGAGGAGATGGTTATGGTGTAATATTTAAAACTGATGTCAATGGCGAAAACATCGAAACACAATTCTGTTTCGGTGAAAATCCGGGTAAAGGTCCTTTGTATACCAATCTTTGCGAAGCCGCCAATGGAAAACTCTATGGATTGACGGCGAGCGGAGGAGCTGGGAATCTAGGTATTTTATTTGAGTATGACCCGTCAACAGATATTTATACAAAGAAATTTGATTTTGCCGGTGGATTAAACGGAAGTAATCCTAATGGGTCACTTGTGTTGGCTTCCGATGGGATGCTTTATGGAGTGACAAAAACAGGCGGTGTAAATGGTAATGGAGTTTTGTTTTCATACAATCCTACCTCAGAGCTTTTTACCAAACTACTAGATTTTGATGCTGTCGCAAATGGAAGTTTATCAAGAGGTTCGCTGATACAGGCTTCCGATGGTAAATTATATGGAATGACTAGGCAGGGCGGAATAAATGACATGGGTGTTTTATTTTCTTTCGATCTTGAAACAGCAACATTTATTAAAGAATTTGACTTTGCAAGTGCTATAACTGGAAGTTATCCTGTTGGCTCACTAATGCAGGCTGAAAATGGTAAATTTTATGGGATGACCAGTGCCGGAGGGGCAAGCGACATGGGCATTTTGTTCGAATATGACCCTGCTACAAACACATTTGCAAAAAGAATGGATTTTGCTGGTGCTACTAATGGTAGAAATCCGGATGGCTCTCTGATTGAGACTAGTTATAATTTACTCTATGGGATGACAAGTACTGGAGGAACTGGCAATTTTGGAGTTTTATTTAAATTTGACCTTGAAACTGACACTTACAGCAAAATAATTGATTTTGATGAAACAATTCTTGGCTCTAATCCACACGGGACATTAACAGAGGCTCCAAACGGGAAACTATATGGAATGACACAATATGGAGGATCAGACTCGCAAGGAGTTTTGTTTGAATATAACCCAGTTACAAATATTTGTACAAACAAACTTAATTTTGCAGGTAGTACAAATGGGCGCGCTCCCATTGGGTCTCTAATGACGGCATCAAACGGCAAGCTTTATGGTATGACTCAACTTGGAGGTTCAACAAATAATGGAGTTTTGTTTGAATTTGATCCAGATTCTGAAATTTACATTAAATTACTGAACTTTACGACTACTTATAATGGAACATTACCTCAAGGATCGCTTATAATGGCTTCTGATGGAATGATTTATGGCTTGGCTTATGGTGGGGGTGCGAATTCTAATGGCGTTTTATTTCAATACGATCCAGTAACTGGAGTATATACAAAAAAGTTCGATTTTGATGGCACATTACATGGAAGTAATCCTGTAGGTTCTTTAACAGAAGCATCAAATGGGTTACTTTACGGCACAACAATTTATGGAGGAACTAATAATCTTGGAGTGCTGTTTGAATACGATCCAGAAACAAATACTTGCACAAAAAAATTAGATTTTGCTGGGGCATCTAATGGAAGTTATCCAAATGGTTCAATGTTGCTTGCTTCAAATGATAAGCTTTATGGAATGACTCAGCAAGGTGGGACAAGTAATTATGGGATTATATTTGAATACGATCCATTGGCAAATACTTTTGTAAGGAAAGTTAACTTTACTGGTGTTGTAAATGGACGAAATCCTTATGGTACTCTGGTTCAAAAATCAGATGGCTTTTTGCGTGGCATGACTTCATTTGGAGGAGGCTTAGGATTAGGAGTTTTGTTCCGTTATAATCCATCTATCAACGCTTTTGATGCTTTGGTTAACTTTTCTGGGACCTCAATGGGAAGTAATCCTTATGGTTCACTAGTGCTTGCCTCAAACGGAAGTTTATATGGTTTAACAAGTCAAGGTGGTGTAAATTCTTTGGGGATTTTGTTTGAATACAATTCTTCAGGGGCATTTACAAAACATATAGATTTTGATGGTTCCTCTAATGGCAGCGGATCCCGTGCCACACTAATGCAAGCATCAAACGGTAATCTTTATGGAATGACTTATCAAGGTGGCGAAAACAACAATGGTGTGTTGTTCGAATTTGATATTAATTTAAATACTATATCAAAGAAGAATGATTTTAATTTGATTAACGGACAATACCCGATGTACACGAATCTGATAGAATTGTGTGCAAATCCAGAATTTGTCGATATTCCAAATGCAAGCGTTTGCGATGGCGGAGATACTGATTTTTCTTGCGTTGCTATAGGAAATGGTTTGACTTACCAATGGCAGTTTGATGATGGAACTGGGTTTGAAGATTTATCTGATAATTCAATGTATTCAGGGTCATTATCCGAAACACTGGAAATATCAGGAGTGACTA
>CAZOHR010000356.1:0-3990 GCA_964579045.1 uncultured Bacteroidales bacterium
CTTTTCTGGACTTTAAAAGGAGAATTATTTCTAATCATCGACTTTACCTTGTATTGTACCCATCCAACGAATTCAACTTTATCAGAAACAGTCTGTTTTTTATGATTTTCAAGTTGGTAATCCAAATACATTTCAATATCATCTACAGGACGCCACAGCAAGTCTATCGACATTGCTGCCAAATAAAAATTGTTATTTGAATCAACAATTACCATTAGAGGACATTTCTTTTTAGGAATAGAATAAGGAAGATGCTGTGATTTGCATATTTCAATTACTAAACTCCATAATCTATTAATATATTCCTGACGACTCATTCCATTTGCAATATTTTCGGTTTGAGCAAGTTTTCTTGCAACAGCGTTTACGGCAGCAACTATATCGAGGTCATAAATATGTTTTTCAAATGTTGGGGAGTTATCTGCTTCCATAATTCAAATTTTACCATGTAAAGATACAAATATTTTGCAAATTAAGAGGTCAAAAATCTATAATGATTAAATAAAGATGCAGATGGAATTGTTGATAAAATGTTTGTACATTTGTTTGCAAATTTTAAAAAAGGGTTTCAGGAAAATCCTGAAACCCTTGCGCTGCATGTAGCGAGAGGCGGGGTTGAACCGCCGACCTCATGATTATGAATCATGCGCTCTAACCAACTGAGCTACCTCGCCATTCTATGTCAAATATCATGCGCTCTAATCCCGAAAAATAAAAAATTCTTTAAGGAATTTTGTCATTTTTCGAGGATCCTCGATTTTTATTGTAAAAATCAATTCTCCTTAAAATTAAACCGCAATATTTCAATTAACTTCTTCTTTTTAGCTATATGCCAGATTTTTACTTAAAAATCGGGACTGAGCTACCTCGCCAAAATGTCAATCTATTTTGCTTTTTTCAATCAAATATCTTTTGTTAAAAGCGAGTGCAAAAATAATTAATTTTATTAATAAACAAAGAAAGTTTGTAAACTAATTTAAAAATTCTTAAATTGCGTCAAAATCTTAAAATAAGATTTGAAAAAATTAGACTTAAAGGGATAATATGATTAAAATAGAAATTGAATACGATTTTAACTCTTCGGCTGGAGTTTTATACAACAGACTCAGCACGGCAGCAGGCCTTACAGAATGGTTTGCTGATGATGTAATTGTTAAAAATAATATATACACATTTGTTTGGGATGGAATAGAAGAACAGGCCGAATTGGTTTCTAAAAAGGAGTTATCATTTGTAAGATTTAGATGGCTCGAAAGCGAAAATGAAGAGGCTTATTTCGAATTTAAAATACTTACACAGAATCTTACCAACGAAATCGCTCTTATTATTACCGACTTTGTTATCGAAGATGAGAGAGAAGAAACTATCGAACTTTGGGAAACTCAGGTCAATAAACTCAAATATATTTTGGGCGCAGTGTAGTTTAGTCACATTGTTTTTGTATTTTTGCATGTCTAAAAAAATGACATGTTAAAAAAATTACACATATACATTATAAAATCCTTTCTGGGTCCCTGGATTGCAACTTTTTTTATTTGTGTATTCCTTCTGCTAATGCAGTTCCTCTGGAAATATATCGACGACCTCGTTGGTAAAGGTCTCGAGTGGAACGTTATTACAGAACTCTTATTTTACGCTTCTCTTACGTTGGTCCCTTTGGCATTGCCGCTATCTGTACTCCTAGCAACTATTATGACTTATGGTGCTTTAGGCGAAAAAAATGAGCTTTTTGCAATGAAGTCGGGCGGAATATCGCTGTATAGAATTATGTATCCACTATTTGTTTTTAACCTAATTATAAGTATAGGTGCATTTTACTTCTCAAACGATTTATTGCCATACACAAATCTTAAAATGCGTTCGCTGCTATTTAGCATACAGCAACAAAGACCAGAAATCAGCATTCGCAATGGTATTTTTACCGAACCTGTTGATAATCTTAGCATTAAGGTGGACAGAAAATATAGAAATAACAATACACTTGAAGGAATTTTAATTTACGATCACCGCAATAAGGGTGGTAACACAAATGTTACGACTGCAAAAGCAGGGAATATAAAAATCACAGAAGATAAAGCTTATCTGATTATGGATCTGAGCGAAGGCTACCGTTACGAAGAGCTAAAAATGGACAAAGAGCAGAAAAGCACTCAAAAGAAATACCCACATCAGACGTCCAAATTTAAAACACAAACAGTATATATCGAACTCGACGGATTAGGCCTCGACCGTAATAATGAGGAGTTATTCAAAAATGGCTTTGAGATGCTCAACAACCGGCAATTAAAAAAGGCCGTTGATTCGCTTCGAAGCAGTATCCATAAACGAGAGTACGATATTTATTTTAATATTATCGAATACTCCATGTTTAAGGGTGAACAGACTTGGTTAAATCTGTCGGAAGAAGAAAAAGCTCTTGCCATGACTAAAGTTGATGAATATAACCTCGATGAGAATCCAGAAACCATAAATATTGATTCTATATACAATAATCTTAATGATAATCAGAAAAATAAAGTCGTTGACTTTGCACTTAACTATACTAGATCGGCAAAGCAATATGTCGAGATTACTGGTGATGAGCTAATTGGATACAGCCGTTGGATAGCCCGACATGAGATTGAGTGGCATCGAAAATATGTATTGGCAATAGCATGTCTGCTTTTCTTTATTATTGGAGCACCACTTGGAGCCATTATTCGTAAAGGCGGTTTTGGAGTGCCTGTAATTGTATCTGTTTTGATTTTCTTGTTCTACTATATAATATCTATAACTTTCGAGAAAACAGCACGAGAAATGGTGATGGCTCCAGAATTTGGAATGTGGGTTAGTACCTTAATTCTTTTACCAGTGGGATTATACATCACATATAAGGCTTCTACCGACTCGATGAGAATTAGTTCTCATGTTTACACACGTGTTACTAATTTCTTTAAAAGAAAATCAAATAAACAACCTCACAATCGATAATTTGTTATTATTTTGCACTAGAACACGAAGGGAATTGATATGAGGATACTGAGTCTAACAAACAAAATGCCTTACCCACCAAAAGACGGTGGTACAATCGGAATCTTGAACATTTTAAATGTATTAGCTGAAACCGGCAACGAAGTATTTGTTCTTGCAATGAATACTCCCAAGCATTTTATCAAACCAGAGGAAATAAATCCCGAAATACAGAAAAAACTAAACATAGAATATACCTTTGTCGATACAAAGATCTCAGTTTTTGCATTACTGAAGAATTTAATATTTTCGAAACTTCCTTATATTGCCGAACGATTTTACAATCAAAACTATAATGACAAACTTATCGAAATTCTAAGCAATCACAAGTTTGATATCATTCAGCTAGAAGGTCTGTATCTATGCACTTATATTCCAACTATAAGAAAATATTCAAATGCTAAAATTGCCTTAAGATCACATAATATCGAGCATGAAATTTGGCAAAGAACGGCTCAAAACACTAGCAATCCAGTAAAAAGAATTTATCTTAAGCATTTATCTGGTAGAATTAAAAAGCTCAAGCAAGCGATAATTAATCAATATGATGTTTTGGTTCCAATTACCGAAAGAGATACAAATATTTACAATAACCTTGGTAACACTAGGCCTTATTTAATTTTCCCTGCGATAATCAACACCAATGATTTTACATTTACTCCAATTAGCAACCCAGAACCTAAATTGTTCCATCTAGGCGCATTGGATTGGTTTCCAAATCAAGAAGGGTTATTGTGGTTTATAAACAATTGCTGGGCCGAACTAAAGAATATTTATCCCGATTTATCCTTCCATATAGCGGGGAGAAATGCATCGCCTGATTTTATCAAGAAAATTTCAGTTGACGGGGTCGTTTTTCATGGCGAAGTACCTGATTCACAAAGTTTTATCAATGATTATACTGTAATGATTGTACCTTTACTTTCGGGTAGTGGAATGAGAATTAAAATTATTGAAGGAATGGCAATGGGCAGAGCAATT
>CAZOHR010000357.1:0-3943 GCA_964579045.1 uncultured Bacteroidales bacterium
CCAGAGAAGTCATTAGATATCGGATTTAAAACAACGCTGTTTTTTTCTCGTTTAATTTCAATTCTCTTCTTCTTCCACAAATTAAAAATAGAAACAATTACTGCTCCCTTAACACCTTTATTCAAAAAAGCCATCTCCAAAGGGCTAAGTCTCGAAGGCTCTGGTATTTTCAAGTCTCTTGTAGAATCTCTTCCTGCAATTATCTTTGCAAATAGAATAATTACCACGGAAAAAACAAAATATACTAGTAAAAAGTATGGTCCTGGAATATTTCCTAATAGTTCAATCATTTTAGTTATTTAGTTCTGTATTAATTTTCCAAGAAACTATTCTTAATCTTTCATTAATCATTTTTAAGGTTTTTAAAACAGCTTCTTCATTCGGCAACTCCCCATATACCATGTCCTTAAAATTTCCGTTATAAATCTTTTTCGACATATTCTGGTTTCAGATTCATTTGTTGAGCGGTGAACCTTATGGCATCTGAGTATAAGTTTATGTTATTGTGCAACTTCATTTGATGTACCAATTATTTTTTGTTGCTAGATCTTTTTCATTTATACCGATATTGATTATAGTTAAAGGATTCAATCTACTCTTAAGCTTTTCCAATCCTTGCCCAGCAAAACCTATATTTTGAAGTACTGCACCTGCCAATGCCCTCACTCTAGGTGGATAGACAAATGCATATTTAATCAACAATTCAACCTGCTTTTCGTTAAGACTTTCTAATATGGCACTTAACCTTAGTATTGCCTGAGACACTGAACAATCAGGAATTTTCTTAATATCTTTAAATGCATCAAGCAAGCCTAAAATCTCATAATTACTGTCACTTACTTCTGCATAACTTTTTACTGCATCTGCCTTAACTATTCCTCGATTAATATTGATACGTCTGCCTCGACTCGCAATTTTTATACGGAAAGCCATCTGGGTAGTCAGGCCTAAACGATTGTAAAGAGATGTACCTGTTTCGTAGGCGACTCTTTTTCCGTTTTCGAACAGATATGTCCTTAGCAATTCGTTATAATCAGGCTTTAACTCTCCGAATACAGTTTGTTCAGGTTTGTAAAAAACACCTTTGGAAACTTTTTTTATCAAGTTTTCTTTTTGCAAACGCTCCAGGACCTTGGCTGCTGTGCTGTATTCTTCTTTGGCGATACGCAAATCATCATACCCAAAAGTCTTGCCTTCGGGTAATTGCTTAATTCTGGTTCGTATTTGTTTTGCCAAGTTCATATTGCAAAGATAAATAATATTTTAAAATGTCAAGTTTTTGGTGCCAAAAACTTGACATTTTGTTTTATTAATTATGTGTTCAAAAAAATGACATTTTTTTTCGACTTTTTATCAGCTAAATGCATCCCTAGAAGTGCAAATCTAAGAAATCAGTCAAAGTCATGGTTTGTTGACATCCTAGGAATTAGCGGCAAGGAACTACAACCCTATGGAATTCGCTTGGAAATTATACCATCTTTTCGTTCAAACATTATTAAACCAATACTGCCCGAAACCCAAGTTCTTACAGGTGTGTTTTTATCTATCCCGCCGGCTGCTGCTGGAAGGATATTTATCTCCAGAATATCAGAATACAATACCCCATTTACACTAAGAGTATCATATCTCGAGAGCATTAATCCAGGATTATCGTTAATACTCAAATGTCCGCTACCTCCAAATTCAAAATTTATACGATCTTTCTGGTTCCATTCTACTTCGAGGTCGGAATGATCAATATCTCCTCGCAATACCAACATAAAAAAGTTGTTGTTCAAAGATGATTCATAAGCAATTCCATAAGATTCGTACCATGCTTCATCGCCCCAACCACTCAAATAATTGTGTGTTGAATACCATATATTGCTTTGATAAAATTCGTCGGTAATACCGTATGAATCAACCATTTTAAAGGAATATATAGTGGTGTCTGTTTTGTAGATAGATGCTTGTTCATTAATAAGAAATGTACCCTCCAAATCATCACCGCAAGAATTTAAAAACAAAGATGCAACAATAATTAAAGTCGTAATCAGACTAATTCTTAATTGTAAATGTTTCATCATTAGTCATTTTAATTTGTAAAATTCCGGTCGAGTTATAATATAATGACTCTGCATTTAACACAGAAGTATCTGCAAAATAATTAAAATCAAATTTCTTCAAATATACTTCGTAACACATCTTATTTCCAACAAATAAGGAATCGAAATACTCTGTTTTGGTCAATGTATCGCAGATAAACTCAGTTTCATTGTTGTAAGGTAAACTAAGTGAATTTCGATTGAATTGCACAAATAACACATCTGGATAATACTCTCCCCACAAGTCGCCTCCAACATACATTGAGATATTAATGATAGGATAAGCAGACTCTAAGTCAACTTTTTTTTGCTGAAAAGAAAAATATTCTTTTCCACAACAACTCCACTCGCAAAAATCGTGATGTTCTAACCAACTTATTGCTTCATTGTTAACTTCAAAGTCAAATTCGTATCCGTTAGAATGGATGAAAGTAATTTTTTGATTTAATGAATATGGGATCAGATCCTTTTCTGCTTGATTAAGTTCAAATCTTGCAATTTCAACTGGATCGTCGCAGCATGAGACTATAAAAAGTGGGATAAGTGCAAATAATAAATGCCATTTTTTCATTTTGCAAAGTTAATAGTTATGAGGGAATGATGAAAAATGAATTATTAATTGAATGTTAACTTTTATTTGCTAATAATCCAAAACCTGTCCTACCATCTCTTCTTCACCCAAAACTTTTGTTCTTCGTTTGTTAAGAAAGTCCAAGCGAGCATTCTGCTAATTTTATTTCCTTGGCCCATATTAATAACACGAACATCTTTGGCTTTTACGCGTGCAAGCTCTTCTTGCAGAAAGGAGACATTATCGTCTTTTGAAACTAGACTTGTAAACCACATACACTGTGAGCCGAACCAAAAACTTTCGTGAATCATGTTTTTGATAAACTTATACTCTCCACCGATGCACCAAAGCTCAGAGTTTACACCTCCAAAATTACGTACTGGGTTATTTACTCTAGTTTTCTTAAGATTATCGTTTTTTCGTTGACTAGCAGCACTGGCTTCTTCGGCTGATGCATGAAAAGGCGGATTGCAAATTGAAATCTCCACATATTCGTCGGGCAGTAGAACCCCTTTGAATGCTTCGTATTTATTTTTTTGTAAGCGCAACTCGACTTCGTTGGCAGGAATCATATTTTTATCAATAATTGATTGAGCCGAAGCTAATGCTGTTTCGTCTATATCAGTACCAATAAAATGCCATCTGTATTCGTTTGTTCCAATAAGAGGATAGACACAACTGGCACCAACGCCAACATCAAGACATTTAATCTTATCGCCAGTAGGAATCTTATTAAAATTACAAGAAGCTAGCAAGTCGGCAGCATAGTGAAGATAATCGGCTCTTCCAGGAATTGGAGGGCATAAATAACCTACAGGCACATCCCAATAATCAACCTCATAATAATGTTTAAGCAAAGCCTGATTTAACGCTTTTACAGCAAGTGGATTAAAGAAATCTACCGATTCATCACCGAATTTATTTATCAGAACAAATTTCTCGAGTGCTGGATTTGACTTCGCTAGAAGCTTAAGATCGTAGCGCTGGCGATGTTTATTTCGCGGATGTAATTGAGATTTTACCTCTGGATGTTGTCGTTTTTCGGGAAGCATATTTCATAAATTTGTCAATACAAAAGTAATGAAATATTTCGATTAGCGTTGCGTAAGGAACATCTGAAACAGGGCAAACGCATAGTTTTAAACTAATAGGAACTTTTGTCACGGTTTTTGGTTTGCTAAAGCACCAAAAACGCTTGCCAAAAGAGATTGAATAGCATATTTTAACCCTTGACTTTCACTACGTTCAGTCAAAGGTTAAAATAAATGAGTCCTTCAGACTCAAAAAA
>CAZOHR010000358.1:0-2734 GCA_964579045.1 uncultured Bacteroidales bacterium
GAAAACGTGCCTAAAGCGACCGCAACGCCTATAGACCAAAGGACTGGGTTCAAAGTTCCTCAAGCCGAAGTTAAATCTGAAAAAATAAAAGTCAGCGGCAAAATCGGAGATGCTTGGGATAAATTATACTCAAGATTTGTAGACTTTAACAATCCTCTTAAAAAAGTCGGTGGAAAAGCATATTTAACCGCAACAGTAAATAAGGCTTCTACTTCTGGTGTTGTGGATAACATTTTCAAGAATGGACTAGTTGATTCTCAAGGAAATAAAGTTGGAAAGTCTTTAAAGGAAGTTTACAAAGGTTTTCCTCAAGGAAATGATGCTGATTTGTTTGAACAGTACATGAGACATAAAAACAATATTGACAGAGCACTTCAAGGCAATCCGGTCTATCCTGATTATACTTCAGAAGAATCTGCTTCATGGGTTAAAAACATGGATGCTCTTCATCCCGACTGGAATTCAAAACAAAAGGAAGTCACTAATTGGATTGATACGTTCATGAAAGAATGGTCTGTTAATAAACAATTAATATCGCCAGAAGATTATAAAAACCTTAGAGATATGTATCAAAACTATATTCCTACAAATCGAGAATTTTCAGAACTTGAAAAAAATGCAACAGCAGGAATGTCAGGAGCGAAAGGATTTGCTGACCAGCCAGGAGTTATAAAAAGTGCAACAGGATCAAATAGAAATATCACGCCAACAATAGAAAACATAATGAATTTGGTTAACAGAACAGTTTCAATTGCTAAGAAAAATGAAGTTGGACAAGAAATATTAAAAGCAACAAGAGAAAATCCTAATAACATCATAAAAATACTTTCAGAAGCCGAAGCTGAAGCTGCTAATAAAAATATGAATAACATTGTTTCTGTGTTTGAAAATGGCAAGCGTACTTATATGCAGGTTAATGATCCCGAATTCATGAGAGCAATTAATGGAATGAATAAAATAGATGGTGAAGTTGTAGGAGCTGTTAGAAAATTAAATCAAGCTTACAAGGCTCTCATTACTACTAAAAACGTATTATTTACAGTTCCAAATGCAGTTAGAGACATTCAATCATCATTCATCAATGGTACGGAACAAAATCCCGTTAAGTTTATGACTGATTTATGGAATGCCTATGTTGATATTGCTAAAGGTTCTGAAAGTATTCAGAGATACAAAGGACTTGGAGGAATTGGAGGAAATTTTTCAGCAGATAAAACAAAACAATTCGCCAAAGAAATGATCAACAACCCGAACTTATTTGTTCAAGCAATGAATGGAATTGAAGCGTTTAATAATATTGTTGAAACAGCTCCTAGACTTGCAGAGTTCAAACGCGTATTAAAAGCCACAGGAGACCCACAGAAGGCTTTATATGCTGGCTATGATGTAACTACTAACTTCTCAAGAGGTGGAGATATTACGAAGAATATAGATGTATTTGTTCCATATCTAAATGCAGGAGTTCAAGGGTTAGACAAAGTAGTAAGACAGTTCGGTAAAAAACCATTTTTAACATTTGCTAAAGGTGCAGGGATAATAACAATTCCATCAATCATTCTAAATGAGCTTAATAAAAACAATCCTAACTATAAAGATTTAGATAATAGAACGAGAGATAATTACTTTGTTTTCCCTGATGCAATGAGTGAAAAAGACTCAAACGGACAATATACAAAGTTTATAAAACTTCCTAAAGAGCGTACTCTTGGAATGTTGTTTGGTTCATTAGTTGACAGAGTGTATTCTAAAGACTTTAAGGACTTTGGTAAAAACACATTGGCTAATCTATCTCCTGCAAACCCATTGACAAGCAATCTCGCAATCCCTGCAACAAACCTTCTGATAGGTGGAAATAAAACATTTTCAGGTGCTGACATTGTTCCTCGTTCTCTGCAAAATCTAAGTCCTAGTATGCAGTATGACGAAAAAACGTCTGAAGTTGCAAAAGGAATTGCAAAGGCGGCAAGTAAAGCAGGAGTTCAATTATCGCCTAAACAGTTAGACTACTTAATTCGCTCATATACTGGTGTTATAGGACAAATTGGACTTCCTGCAACAACAAAGTCAACTTATGCAGGAACATCAGATGCAAAAAACCTTATTAAGCCTGTATTGTCTAGATTCACAGCAGATGTAGCCTATAATAATAAATCAGTCGGTAATTTCTACGATAACTTAGATGAGATAAACAGAAAAGTAAACGATGCAAAAAAACTTACACCTACTTTGTTTAAAAAGGGTTTAAAGACACCTTCTCAAATAGTTCAATCTAGGATGGCTAAATTCTCGGACATAATTTCTGACTTAAATAAAAAAGCGGCATCAGAAGTTGAGCCAGACAAACAGCGTGAATATAGACTGAAAGCAATGGAAGTATCTAAAAACGCTAACGAATACTACAAACAAGCCAATAGCAAATTAAAGCCTTGAAGTATGTCCGACTACGGAATATACTAGAAGAGAGTGAGGGAGAAGCGAATCACTTTCCCTCACTTAAATAATTAGACAACGTTTTCAATATATGTTAAAATTAAAGAAAACAAAGGAAGTGCAGAATGGACGAAAACAATTGCAACTTAACCATTAAAATGATTGAATTATCTGAAAAACAGCAAGAATTAAACGGGAAACAATTGGAATATATCACTAGAATGAATAAATCAAACAGTTATCAATTGTTGTTTTTTTGTATATCAATACTTGTAATCGTGGCTATATTTTGCACAAGCGTATG
>CAZOHR010000358.1:2834-3941 GCA_964579045.1 uncultured Bacteroidales bacterium
AGACCTTCAAGACCTCCTAAAAGACCATACAGACCAAAATAAAGCAAAAGGAGAATCAAAATGTCAGAGTCATGTTTACAGCATGGAGAAATGTGTCAAAAAACTTTATCGCTAGAAAAAAGAATGAGCCTAGCTGAATCAGATATAAAAAGCATCTTAGAGAGACAATTTAAAGTAGAAAAAGAAGGTGCTGTTATGGAAAACAGAATGAGTAACATTATTGAAACTCTCGATAAAATAGATAAATCTATTGAGAAAATGCAAGCTAGTATTGATGATTTAAAGCAAGCAGGCAGTAAAAAATATGAGTGGATTAAGTTTACCATTGCAGGAGCGTTAATAACTGGTATAATCGGAGCTGTAATAGTATTTATATCAAGTAAGATTTGAGGTGGAGTATGCTAATCAGTAAACTGAATGCTAAAAAATATCCTTGTCTGCCGATTGATGAAGCTTTGAAGTATCTAAATCCGATTGGATCATGTGATTTAAAAGGTGTTGATATTGTTTTTTTAGGAAGACTAGGAGCATTATGCAAGTTTATGTTAAAAAAAGCTGATTTGAATAGTGGCAAAAGAAACCATAACAAACAAATAGAACTGTTTATCGGAGCTGGTGGACATAAAAACGCTGATGGAACATATGAAGGTGGTAGTGGTAAAGTCGCAAAGCCAGGAACATCACGCCATGAGTTTGGACTTGCAGTTGATACAGCTTCTTTATGGTTAAAAGAATTAGATAAAGTTGAAGCTTCTAAGCTGCAAAAGACCTTAAATAAGTTCGGATTACATAAACCGCTGACAAAAGGTAATAAAAAAACTCTCTTAGAAGACTGGCACATTGAACCGATTGAAACGTATGGGGTTAGATATACTGCCGAAGCAATGAGCAAAATCGCTCCAACGGAGGTCAAAAATGGACATTAACGAATGCCGACCTTTCGACCGAGTAAAAGTGTTTCAGTCCATGCCAACGTATGATTCTTGGTATGGTAAAGATGTAATAATCGATTCTGTAGACACTATTGAGGGATTTGTTGTAGTCTGTTGCGGTGGAAGATTTAAAATAGTCAATCCGAATGAACTAGAAAGGAGCTATTAACATGAA
>CAZOHR010000359.1:0-3930 GCA_964579045.1 uncultured Bacteroidales bacterium
ATTTTCTACGGATTGGGAATTTTGACAATGTTGGCGTATCTGGTTGTGAAGTGGAGACGATAAAGTAGCATAAATTACTAACTTCAAAAGCTAAACTGTCTACCGCGCGAGTTACTCGCGTGGGGAAACTCAAGCTTGCGCCCCACGCGAGTAACTCGCGCGGTAGGCAGAGGTGCTTACCCAACAAATCCCAAATCCCAAATTACAAGCTCCAAATCCCTAGATAATCTCTTTGGAGCTTGTAATTTGTTTATTGGTCCTTCTTTGGAATTTGTTTTTTGTTTATTGGAACTTACTGTAAAGTTTTCACAGTGCAAACTTAACCACTTCCTCAATTATCCTTAAAACTAAATCGTTGGGATTGTTTTTATCTCCTGCGATATTGGTGTTTAATAATACTTCGCCTTGCTTTATCAGTCTGATTTCGCATTTGATTTTGTCTCCGTTTACTGTATATCGGATATTGATTTTGTTTGCATTTTCTGTTTCCTGACGAGGATACATTATGCTTTTGTCAGTGCCGCGTTCCGACATTTCAGATAGCATATTGTTAATCAGTTCTTTTAAATGCAGGTCATCATCAAATGTGGCATCGTTCATTACGTTTGCACATACGACAATTGGCTTTTCATCAACCAGTTTAATGCTTTCTTTTAAATCATTATCAACGATTCCAATTCTGATATTTGAAGTACCAAAAGGCTGAGCATCTTGTTGATAACCCATTTCTTTTACGAGTAAATCGAGATATGATTCTGTCTCGAGAAACCATTTCTGTACATTCAAATATTTTCCATCATCCAGAATTTCCGGATTGTTTTTTAGCACATATAGCAAACAGTAGGTTAGCAGTCCATGATTATACTGCGGAAACTCATAAGCATATTGATTAGGTGCCGATGCTGTTAGAATGAAAAATCCAGATTTATCTCTCAGGTCTTCAACCTGTCTAGTTTTTTCGGACTCATCGTCAGATCGCGCTAAAGCCATCAGCTCTTTTGTAGCTTGCCCACTGTTACAAGCGTCAAAGATTAGAATTGTTTTGTTTGCAAGAATTTTATTTGGGCCTTCAAAACTTAACCAGTTCTGCAATTCAGTTGTACTAATTCCAATCTGATTATCTCGCGAAGCTTCAGCAGTAAGTAGTGTGAAAACTTTGTCTTTTTCTCCTTGCATTACACCGTGACCGGCAAAAAACAACATAATTACATCTTCGGGTCCGGCTTTTGTTCCGATTTCTGCAATAGCCTTTCTGATACCTTCTTTCTCGGGTGTTGTGTAGCCTGTGCCAGGTTTTACATTTGAATTTATGATATAGACTACAACATTAGTGTCACCAAGAAGTTTCTCAGCACTGAATCTTATTGCATTTCCTAAATCTTTGGCATCATCGGCAGGGAATTCCAAATTGAGCGAAGCATCTTTGTAATCATTTATCCCAACCATGACAATGAAAAGTCTTGGATTAGCTTTAACGGTGTTTTTATTCTCATATTTAAAACTTACTCCGCGCGAACGAATTTCAGAACCTGATTGTTTTATTACAGCAACAACTTTTACAGTATTTTCAATTCCCCCAATAAAATGTTTAGAAATGTCGTCGAATTTTATCTTTAAAATATAAGTTCCATTTTCATCTGTCAATTCACTTTTGGGGATAGTAAAAACCTTCTTTTCATTTACATAAACTTCGAGATATTCAAAACTTGATTTGCGAGGTGTGATTTTGTACAAATAATCTTGTGAATTGCTTTCAATGCGTTCAATCAGTGGTAAAGTGCCACAAATTTCTAAATCTTCAAGTTTTGGATAGTTAATATCCTGACCACTCATGATTTTTTCAACAAGTCCTGGAACATACAAAGCATCTTTCATCTGAGCGATTTCTGTAATTTCATTTCCACAGACAAAATACAGATAATCTCTTGCTTTTTGGGTTCCGTCATAACGATAAAACTCATCATAAACTAGCCAGTCACCATCATTCAATTGAAGACTTGTGTAGAGTGTTTTTCCTGTTTCTGAATCCCTGACAATGAACTTCCCATCTGCAGCAGAAGTTAAAATAAGTTTTCCATCAGAACTAAATTCCGCATTTGAGATAAAGCCAGAGTGATCAGAAAAACTAATTATAAGTTTTCCGGTTTCTGAGTCCCATATCTTAACTGTGGAGCTTTCAATTGCTATTATTTTCTTGCCATCTGGACTGTAACTGAGTTTATATAAGTCAACATTCGGACCTTCAAGTTTACATATTAGCTTGCCAGTTTCAATTTCCCAAATTTCTCCTAAACTTGTCAATACAGATTTTCCGTTAGGATTAAAAATCACACAATTTACAAAATCAGAATTGCTGTTAAAGCTTTGTGTAGAGGTTCCACTGCGAGTATCCCAAATTCTGACTGTGTTATCCCAACTTGGGATTGCTACAAATATTCCATCAGGACTAAAAGATGGCTTATAATTGCAAACAGATAATGGTTCTAGATTAAAAAGCAGCTTTCCAGTTTTTAAGTCCCAAAGTTTTGCTGTATCTTCTTGATAGCATGTTATTAGCATCGATCCATCAGAACTAAATGCATAATTTCCGATTTGATATTGGCCAGCTTCAACTGAAAAAAACGATTTGCCAGTTTTTAAATTATAAACATTTATTTTTTCATCCGAATTTTTGACGATTAGATTATTGCCATCTGGAGAAAACTCAGCCGAGTTCGCAAATGACACATGATCTTCAAGCGTTAAAATTTTATTTCCATTTTGCAAATCATAAATAAATGTTGAATTATCATCCAAAATCAATGCAAGAGGCTTGTCTTCGGGACAATTGGAAATTCGACGAATAAAATTATATTCTGGAAGCTGGCCATTGAGGTTTTTCCCTGTTTTAGTATCTCTTATTTTTACACTCCAGTCTGTCGATTGTGTAATTATTGAGTTTCCATTATCGCAAAAAACTGCTATGACACTCAAGTCGGTTTTTCCTTCGAGAGTGTTGAGCAGATTCCCTGTTTTGGCCTCCCATAATTTAGAAGAATTGTCGTTACTCGTTGTTATAATATACTTGCCATCTGCACTATATGCGGCATTTATAATGTTCATTTCGTGACCTGCGAGTGTGAAAATAATCTCTCCAGTTTGCAAATCGCGGATTTTTGCTGTTTTATCTTTACTGCCAGCAGTTAATATATTTTTTCCATCAGGGCTAAAAGCCACAGTGTATAATCTGCCGTTATGATCATCAAAATTATATAACAATTTGCCAGTTTCTGAACTATAAATAAATACAGCTTCGTCCCTTGAGTTTGTAATAATTTTTGTTCCATCTGGATTAAATTCAGCATAAACAACGTAGTCTGAACTGCCTTTTAAGGTGAATAATAGTTTTCCGGATTCAGAATTCCATAATCCTGCAGCTTCATTCATAGAAGCCGTTAAGATTTTTTTATTGTCGGGACTGAATGTGGCAGAAACAGGTCTGGAAATTTGAGATTTTAAAATATTCTCTTGTTGACCAGTATTACTGTCCCAGATTCTAACCGAATTATCCCACGCAGTTGTTACAATTTTTGATCCATCAGAATTGTAAGTGGCAGATTCAATTAGTTCGGTATGTCCTTTAAGTGTAGCCAGTAATTTTCCAGGTTCTAAATCCCAAATTTGAACTTCATTTGAATTCGCAACTGTGAAAATTGAATTTCCATCTGGATTAAACCCAGCAAAAAGCACTTTGGTCTCTTTTTCAGTAATTGTGCGAATCTGCAGACCTGTTTCGGCATCCCATAACTTTGCAGTGCTATCAGTCGAAACTGTCAAAATAGTCTTTCCGTTTCGGCTATATTCTGCATTGTTAACCCAGGCTTGGTGGCCAGTTAATGTGTGAAGCAGTTTTCCGGTTTCTCTTTCCCAGATTTTAGCTGTATTATCAGC
>CAZOHR010000360.1:0-3916 GCA_964579045.1 uncultured Bacteroidales bacterium
ATTGGTAATCCTGCTCACTCGTGTTTGATACGTAACAATATTATCAAGTTCAGCAATAATGCTGAAAATTTAACTCCAATCATAATGGAAAATCTAATAAAAAGTAGAAATTATACCTTTGATAATCAAATTAGATATTAATTTTATTTTTGCAATCAAGAATGTTAAAGACACTAAGTATATAAATATGAAACGAGTATTATTTTTTTTTGTTTTTATAAATTTAATTTTGAATTCAAGTAAATCACAAAACTATATAATTGAGCCAGAAGGTTTCGAAAACAAAGGAGGGTGGGTAGTAGACCAACAAAACATGGATCAAATTGGTTCTCCTTATTTAATGGCTCATGGGTACGGTATCCCTGTTGAAGATGCAAATACTGAATTTCATGTTAAAAAAGAATCTGTAAGTAGGATTTGGGTTCGTACGCGTAACTGGTTAGCACCATGGAAAGAGACTGAAGCCCCAGGAGTATTTAAAATAAAAGTAAATGAAAATCTCTTGACTACAAATTTTGGTACAAATGGAAAAGAATGGGCATGGCAAGATGGAGGCGTAGTTAAATTAAAAAAAGGAAAAAATAAATTAGTTCTTCATGATCTAACAGGTTTTAATGGAAGATGTGATGCTATTTTTTTTTCTTCTGAGTTAAGTAAAATACCTTCTAATGATATTGACGATATTGCAAAGCTAAGAAAAAGATATTCATTTAATAATGATAAGATATTAAATGGTGGGCAATTTGATTTGGTAGTTGTTGGAGGTGGAATAGCTGGCATTTGTACTGCTATTAGTGCGGCACGACTGGGTTGTAAAGTTGCATTAATAAATGACAGGCCTGTATTGGGTGGAAATAATAGTTCAGAAGTTCGCGTAGGATTATCTGGTTTGATTTTTAAGCCGCCTTATGAAAATCTTGGGAAAGTAGTTGATGAGATTGGGTCTGTAGGTCATTGGACCTTATGGGAAGCAGAGCGTGATCCAGAGTCTGAACGAAGCAAAAAAATCTTAGCAGAAATTGCAAGAAATCCTGAAAAGAGAATTCATAATGCAGGACCTGAATCAAATTATGGAGATTCAAAAAAATATGATATTTTAGTAAAGGAATCCAATATCAAGTTATTTCTAAATACAAGAGTTAATGGAGTTGAGGTGAAGAATGGCCAAATCATATCTGTAACAGGTTCAAATATTGAAAATTCCAATCAAATTAAATTTAGATCAACGTTATTTGTTGATTGTACAGGCGACGGAGCTTTAGGATATTTAGCAGGTGCTGATTACAGAGAAGGTCGTGAAAGTAAGTCAGAAACATTTGAACCAAGATCACCTCAGAAATCAGATAATCTAGTAATGGGCACTTCGGTACAATGGTATGCTGATAAAGAAAATGAAAAGAGTAGTTTTCCTGAAATTGATTGGGGAATTCAATTTTCAGAAAAATCTGTACAAAAACTTACACGAGGTGAATGGGATTGGGAGACAGGAATAGGAAGAAATCACGTAACCGAAATTGAGTATATTCGTGATTATGGTTTACTGACATTGTTTAGTAATTGGTCATTTTTGAAAAACAAAGCAAAAGACAAAACAAATTACGAAAACTATAAATTAAAGTGGGTTGCTTTTATTGGGGGGAAAAGAGAGTCGAGGCGTCTTTTAGGCGATTTAATTCTAACAGAAAATGATATTTTAAATAAAGTTCATTATAATGATGCAACTTTTACAACCACATGGGGAGTGGATTTACATTACCCCAAAATAATTGATGATTTTAATGGTGAACCATTTCTATCGTGGGCTGACATAAAACATATTGAGCCCTATGCAGTTCCTTATCGTTGTTTGTATTCCAGAAATGTTAGTAATTTATTTATGGCTGGTCGCAATATTAGTGTTACTCATGTCGCATTAGGCACAATAAGAGTTATGCGTACTACAGGTATGATGGGTGAAGTGGTTGGTATGGCAGCATCTATTTGTAAAAATAAAAAAGTTTTACCACGTGATATTTATACTCAGTATTTTGATGATTTGAAAGTCTTAATGAAAAACGGCGTTAAAAACCAAAAATTTAACGATTAATAAACATGTAATTTTTATATATGAATTTATTGAAAATCTTTATTCTGTTTTCGGCATTGTTATCAACTTTATTGTCAAGAAGTGTAAACAATATAAATAAAGCTAATTCTATATATCAAGATACTTCATGGAAATTAGTTTTTAGCGACGATTTTAATTATCCGAATGAAGAGTTAGAAGAAGCATGGATTTCACATAATGGACCAAGTGGAAATGTTCATTCTAGTAGATGGCGTGAAAATGCAGTTGTTAAGGATGGAATTCTTCACATGAATTTTAAAAAAGAAACTCGTGGAGGTCAAAATTGGACAGCTGCACATTTGTGGACAAAAGAAACATTTTTGTATGGTAAGTTTGAGTGCAGGTACAAATACGCAGCTGCGGTGGCTACCAATAACTCATTCTGGATATTTAAAAATGACATGCCAAATATGTTTGAAATAGATATTAATGAAGGTAAATATCCAAATTGTATCGATACGAATACACCTGAATATCCAGATCCAATAAAATTTGATGGATATAGACTTGTTGCAGGAATTGATAGTACAAATAATTTTCATACACTTACTTTAAATCAACCTGTACTAACTACTAAGATACGTTTAGTTTCGAATCAATTAGCTCATTTCCATATTAAAGAATTTAGAGTATTTCCGTTCAGCTCTATATATCCTGATGCTTTAGATGACAATGCTCAATCTGGATTTTCATTGCCAAATTATACTAAAACAGCTTTTGTTACAGTAAGTGGCTCATACGACTCATCTGATAATCGTAAGCCCGCTAATGCTTTTGATGGAAAAGTTGCTACTTCGTGGGTTACACAACAGAATAACCAAAAATGGATACAACTAGAATGGACGCAGGAAAAATCGATTAGTTGTGTTCAATTTGTAAATGGTTGGATTAGTAATAATACTTGGAGAGATTTGCTAACCGAATTTACAGTAGAGTATTGGCAAAACGGGAGTTGGAAACGCATTGGTGGAATTAACGAAAAACAGTTGGATTTAAGTGCCGATTTTCATATATATGGATTTGAATGGAACAAAGACTGGCTAATTTGGTATTTTGATGGTGAAGAGATCCGTAGAAAAGCCAATACAGTTTGGCATACGGCAGGCAGGGTTTATTTAAGTGGCGCTGTAATTGGTTATTCGGGCGATATCACAGATAAAATTGATGGTACAAGTATGGATGTTGATTGGGTGAAAGTTTATGCTTGGAAGTAATTAATAAAGTCTAAAAATGAATTGGATAGATTGTCATGGCAAGACAGAGATGGAGCTATGATTCTTTTGGTCAGTATATTTCTGAAATTAGTTATTAAATCAACTACTTATAAAAACATGAATAAAAAAGCATTTTATTTTACTTTGATAGTTATTTGCATACATATCAAAGCATTCTCACAGTTTTCAATAATTCCTTATCCAAATAAATTAAATGTCATTGAAGGTCAATTTGAATTTAAAGGCAATCTTTATATTGATGTACCTGATACTTATGCCTCAGAAATTCAAACTATAAACGAAATTTTCATTCAGGATTTTCGTGTGAGGATGTTACTTTCGGGACTTGGTAATGTATTCGTAACTGAAAACAAACAGCTGCAAGCAGATAGTTATAAACTTAATGTAAGTACTTCACGAATTTCGATTGAATGTTCGAATGGAAGTGGATGTTTTTATGCTTTTCAAACTATCCGCCAGTTGATGCAACTGCCACTTGCAGCAATTGAATTTGGCGCATTCGGTGGCACAAATTTCTCAAAGATAGAAAACAGCCGCCAACCAGTCCATCAAAAATCCAAATACGAACCATTTG
>CAZOHR010000361.1:0-3906 GCA_964579045.1 uncultured Bacteroidales bacterium
CGACAAGAATGGTTGTAAATTCCATGCTTCCGTCAGGACCTTCAGTTACTGCTTGGATTGTTGAACCTAATGCAAGTTCGTTTGATGCGTTTGTGATAAATGTTTTACTTCCAGTGATATGCCAGATGCCGTCTTTAAGAAAAGCTTTGGTTTTTGATCCACGTGAATCGGAACCTGCTTCAGGCTCTGTTAAACCAAAGCCCCAAAGATGTTCGCCAGAACATAATTTAGGCAAATATTTCATTTTTTGCTCTTCAGTTCCGTAATAGTAAATTGGACCAATGCCAAGTGAATTATGTGCTGCGAGTGTAGCGGCCTGTGAGCTATCAACTCTGGCAATTTCCTCAACAGCAATAATATAAGATAAAGTATCAACACCTTGTCCGCCGAATTTCTCCGGTAAGTACATCCCCAAAAGACCTAATTCACCCATTTTTTTTGTCAGCTCAACAGAAAATTTTTCTTCTCTGTCGAGTTTTTCTGCCATAGGCTTAATCTCTCTCTCAGCGAAATCTCTTACAGATTCTCTGATAAATTGTTGTTCCTGAGTTAGTTTGAAATCCATAATAGTAAATTTATTTGTTAGTATGTCTGGTTTATTTTATTGTTATCATAACTGTGGTAGTTTCTACTCTCTCTCTCTCAGCTACGAAGATTTTCTGAACAACAGCATCTTTTGGAGCTAGAACTCGGTTTTCCATTTTCATAAACTCTGTAATAATCAGTGTGTCGCCTTTCTTTACTGTGTCACCTTCTTTTACGAGAATTTGAAATACCAAACCTGGCATTGGAGATTTTATTGCAATTTCGTCTGCTGAAACACTTGCTGCTGGTGCTGGTTTAGGCGCCTCAACTACAGGTTTTGGGCTGGATACTTCTGCAGTTGGTTTTGGCGTTTCTATAGGTTTAACTGTTTCTACAGGTTTTGCTACTTCAACAGGTTTTGCTACTGCTGGTTTCGGTTCTTCTTTTACACTTGTGCCAGCAGGATTGTTACCCAGAATGAAAAGTGTGGTTGTGGCGTCAACGATATCGTTTTTGGCAACAGTGATTTTCTTAACCATCGCATCGGCAGTTGCCAAAACACTATTTTCCATTTTCATGGACTCAATAATTACAACGGTATCGCCTTTTTTTACCATTGTACCTTCTTTCGCTACAATCTCGAAAACCTTACCTGGCATTGGTGACTTAACTTCAATGTCTTGTTTTAATGCAACCACCTGTGGAGTAGCAGGTTTTTCGCCAGCGGAAACAGTAACTGTTTTTGCTGCTACTGGTTTGCTAATTTCGGTAATCGATTTTTCAAGTAAAATATCAAGACGTTTTAATTCGAATACTTTTCCGTTTATAGAAACACTATATGTAGCCTGAGGTGTTGTCGAAATCTGAACGTTAAAGCAATCGCCAGAAATAATTACGTCTGCTTCATCTTTACTAAAATAAGCCAAACTGCACTCGTATTGTTTCTGTTCAATACTTAGAGTATAATCTGAATTCTTCTGTTTTAGAATTTTTACTGGAAATTCACTTCCTTGGTAGGCAAAGTTTATCTCCATTTCTGGTCTCCAATAGCCAATGTTTTTCCAAATATTGTTCTCATTGCAGCAGCATTTTGGCTCTGCGTTATCTTTATTCAAACTGTGTAATAATAGAGCTATTAATGCAGTGTTTCTGTCAGCTTCTTTCTTACTGTATGAAGTATTTCGAGTTTGTAATTTGGTTTCTTCCACGATAACAGTATTTTTAGGTGTTTTTACTTTTATTAATTCTTCTTCAAATCTTTGTTTTGCTATTCCAGATTTATAATCGCGATATTGAGTTTCGTGCATTGCAAATTCAAATAATTCTTCATCGTCAGGACCTAAATCCCAGCCTTTCTCAATCATCTCTTTGCGATATTTATCAAGAGCATTTGGGAAGGCATCCTGTGGTAGTCCGGTGTAGAATGTGCGGTTTTGCTCTTTTGCCATCTTTTCGAAGATTGGATCTAGTTTCCCAGGCAGAGTACCAGCTTTGCCAAGCAACATATCCCAGGTATTATTATCAATCATTGAGAATCGATTATTGCCCTGCGACATACTGAGAACATTTATAAGAGCAATATTTTTCACATATTGACTAAATGGTGTAACTAGTGGAGGATAACCCATCAAAGGCCAGATATAAGTAACTTCTTCAAATAATTTTATCAAGAGTTCATCTTCAGATAGTGGTTTTTGACCTTTGCTTTCGAGTCCAACATTTATAGCGTTATGAATACCTTTTAAGTCGGCCATCAAGCTACCCATCATACCACCTGGCAAACCGCTGTCTATCATTAGAGATGAAACATATCTGTTTTTTGGGTCAATAAAATAACCTAGAAAATCATCAATAAAATCCTGAGTCAATGCTCTGGCTTCCATGTATGCTTTCATATTAATATCTGGCACTTCAAAGCCTGCATCGTCGAGCATGTGGCGGATGGTAATAACATCGGGATGCACCATTCCCCAAGAAAGTGGTTCCATCGCAACATCAATAATATCAGCGCCTGCTTGAGCAACAGTTAACATCGATGCTGTTGAAAATCCCGGACCTGAATGACCATGATATTGAACAATCATTTTCGGATATTTTGTCTTTATCGCATGTACTAGTTTCCCTAAAGTTACTGGTCTACCAATACCTGCCATATCTTTAAGACAGATTTCATCAGTGCCATATTTCACTGCTTTATCAACAACATTCATATAATATTCCACAGTATGGATCGGTGAATGTGTTATGCTGAGTGCTGCCTGAGAAGTCATACCTGCTTCTTTTGCGTATTTTATCGATAATTCGAGATTTCTTGGATCATTAAGTCCACAAAACGAACGTGCGATATCCACACCTTGAGCCTTTTTTACTTTATACATCAATTGACGAACATCTGCAGGAACAGGAAACATTCTAATACCGTTCAGTGCACGCTCTAACATATGAGTTTTAATGCCAGCTTGATTAAATGGTTTTACCCATTCGCGCACCGCAGTATTTGGATTTTCACCAAAAAGTAAGTTTACTTGTTCAAATGCTCCGCCATTGGTTTCAACTCTGGCAAAACAACCCATATCAACAATTACGGGAGCAATCTGAGTTAGCTGGTCAAGTCTAGGTACATATTTGCCCGACGACTGCCACATATCTCTGTATATAAGACTGAATTCTATTCTTTTTTTCTTCATTTTCTTTGTTTTTCTTTATTAAACCTCGCTGTAATTGCAGAGTTGTTAAATTCTGCTGCTGGCGAGACAAAAATTAAAATCTTCTATTCAATTACCCAACCTGGTTTGCGTTTTTCAAGAAATGATGCCATTCCTTCCTGTCCTTCGTCTGATGCTCTTAGTTTTGCAATTGTCTGACAAGTGTAATCTATTGCTTCTTCAAATTCCATTTCATTTGAAATTTTATAAATAAGCTCTTTACATGCAGTAATTGCATCGGGGCCACTCGACAAAAGTGATTTGATAATTGTTTGAACATATTCATCGAGTTCTGCTTCTGGCATCGATTTGTTTGCCAAACGATACCATTCGGCTTCTTTGCCAGTAAAGCGACGACCTGTAATCATAAGGTCGCGCGATCCATATTCGCCTATACGTTTATTTACATAAAGCGAAATTGTTGCTGGAGCAATACCCAGTTTCACTTCGCTAAAAGCAAATTTGGTATCATCGGTACAATATACATAATCGCAAGCAGCCAAAAGTCCATTTCCACCACCTATAGCAGCGCCATGAACTATTGCTATTGTTGGTTTAGGACAATTGTAAATTACATTAAAGCATTTTGCAAGTCTTTTGCTGTCGTTATAGTTTTCTTCGTATCCAAATTCGGCAATACCTTTCATGTAATTAAGGTCGGCACCTGCACAAAAAG
>CAZOHR010000362.1:0-1459 GCA_964579045.1 uncultured Bacteroidales bacterium
TTAAAGGGTTTGGAACATCAGACATTACTTGGAGTAACAGGCAGTGGCAAGACTTTCACTATTGCCAATGTAATTGCAAATCTAAACAGGCCGGTCCTAGTTTTAAGTCATAATAAGACTCTTGCGGCACAACTTTATTCAGAATTTAAAGAGTTTTTTCCTGAAAATGCAGTAGAATATTTTGTCTCATATTATGATTATTATCAACCCGAGGCATATATGCCTATAACGGATACTTACATAGAGAAAGACCTAGCAATAAATGATGAGATTGAAAAACTCAGACTCAGTGCATCTTCGGCATTGCTATCTGGGAGAAGAGATATTATTGTAGTAAGTTCTGTCTCTTGTATTTATGGTATCGGAAATCCAGAAGATTTTCATTCTAACACATTGGAAATAAAAACTGGCGATAAATATGGTAGAGATATTTTGTTGAGACATTTGGTCGATTCTCTGTATTTTCGGTCAGACATTGAGTTTAGAAGGGGAAGTTTCAGAGTTAAAGGCGATACTGTCGATGTTTTTCTTGCCTACCATGATGTTGCCATAAGAGTTCTTTTTTGGGATGATGAAATTGAAGAAATATACACTTTCGAACCATTCTCAGGTCATAAGATTGAATCGCTTCAAACTGCAAAAATATACCCAGCTAATATTTTCGTAACAACAAAAGAAAGAATCAAACAGGCGATTGTTTTGATTCAGGATGACATGATGGCTCAGGTTGAGTATTTTAATAGTATAGGTAAGCATCTGGAAGCAAAGCGAATAAAAGAAAGAGTAGTTTATGACCTAGAAATGATTAGGGAACTTGGTCACTGCAGTGGGATAGAGAACTACTCAAGGTATTTTGACGGCAGAAATCCTGGTACTCGACCTTTTTGTCTTATAGATTATTTTCCAGATGACTTTATTACAATTATTGACGAGAGTCATGTGACAATCCCACAGATTGGAGCTATGTACGGTGGTGATAGGTCGAGAAAAGAGAATTTAGTGAATTTTGGTTTTAGATTACCTGCGGCAATTGACAACAGACCACTTAAATTTGATGAATTTGAATCCCTGTCGAATCAGGTAATATATGTTAGTGCTACTCCTGCAAATTACGAATTGGAAAAATCGGAAGGTGTAATTGTTGAACAAGTAATAAGGCCAACTGGACTGCTTGATCCTACAATAGAAGTGCGGCCTTCATTAAATCAAATTGATGATTTAATGAATGAAATAAATATAAGAGTTGAAAAGGATGAAAGAGTGTTAGTAACAACTCTCACTAAAAGAATGGCGGAAGAACTGACGAAGTATCTAACAAAATTTCAGGTAAGATGCCGATATATTCATTCTGATGTTGATACTCTTGAACGTGTGAAAATTTTATCTGAACTAAGAAGCGGAATGTTCGATGTTCTTGTTGGGGTAAACTTATTAAGAGAAGGTCTCGATTTACCCGAAG
>CAZOHR010000362.1:1469-3886 GCA_964579045.1 uncultured Bacteroidales bacterium
CGTTTTAGATGCAGATAAAGAGGGGTTTTTGAGATCAGAAAGATCATTGACACAAACGGCAGGACGTGCAGCTAGACATCTAAATGGAAAAGTAATTATGTATGCTGACAAAATTACAGGTTCCATGCAGCGTACAATTGATGAAACCAATAGAAGACGAATTAAGCAATTACAATATAACGAAGATAATAACATCACTCCTACTCAAATCTTCAAAGCTCAGCGCGATATTCTTGGAAGAAAAATTGAAGTTGAATATAAAGAATATGGTGTAGAAATTGAAAACAGTATTGCCGCCGATCCAGTTGTAAAATATATGACTGCTGAAGCATTAGAAAAAGCAATTAAAAACACACGTAAATTAATGGAAGCCGCTGCTGCTAAGCTAGATTTTATTGAAGCTGCCAGATTGCGCGATGAAATGTATGCTTACGATAAGCTGCTAAAAACAAGAAGCAAAGCATAAAATTTATTCCAAATTACAAGTTCCAAAAAAACAAATTCCAATTAGATATGCTATTGTTTGTGATTTGTTAATAAGCACCAAAGCAACAAATTACAAGTTCCAAAGGAAGCACCGATGTAAGCACCAATAAACAAAAAACAAGCTCCAAAGGAAGCACCAAATTACAAATAACAAGTTCCAATGGGAAGCACCAAGTTCCAAAATACAAATTCCAATTGGATTTGGTATTGTTCGTAATTTGGGATTTGTAATCTAGTCTACCGCGCGAGTTCCTCGCGTGGGTTGCAAAATTTGCCCACGCGAGTAACTCGCGCGGTAGACTGCAGGTTTTGGGTTTTGTAATTTGTGATTTGTATTTTGAATTCCCGATTTTTTTCCAAAAAAAAGAGGCTCCTGTAACAGAAGCCTCTTAATTTATTTAATAATGAAATTATTTCATCAAATTTACTTTGTGAGTAGAAACATTGTTACCATTGATAACTTTAACGAAATAAGTTCCGTTAGCATATTTGCTCATATCAACTGTATTGAACATGTTTGCTTTTTCGATGTTTTCTACAACTTGTCCCATCATGTTAATGATTTGAACCTGTGAACCTTCAACGTTTTCAATGTTTAATGTTCCAAAAGTAGGATTTGGATAAATATTAACATTGCTCATAACGTTTTCATGAGTTTGGCCGATAACAAAATCATTAAGATTTAAGTGAATATTTAAACCACCACGACTCCAGTTTGTAATTGAAACCCATTCGCCAGCATTTGAACCAGCTAATAATTTCCAAACAACACCCCAGAAGCTAACTGGAACAGAAGGATCATAACCAATCCAAATATCATTGTCTTCTGAACCATAATAGAATTCAATAGCTGCACGGATAGATTTTGCATCTTCACCATCTTCAAAAGTAACATTTACCATATCAGAGAATTCCATATTAACCCAACCGCCAATATTTGATTCATCAAGAACAGTTAATGGAGTAGTTGCAATGTCAACCCATTCTTCGCTACCTGCATCAAACTGCATTACGTGACCAATAATTGAAGTTTCAGCAGTTGTGTTTTCGTTTACAAATACATCCATCGAAGTAATTTCCTGTTCAAATAAGAAAAGAAAATCTGTTCCGAACATTTCACCATCAAGATTACCATCTAGCCAGTTACCTGGTCCAGCATAAGCAGTAGTTTTGTCAATATCATGTCCAAAATAACTCTCAGTTACGATAAAATAAGTAGTGTCAGTGTTGTTTTCAATATTTGCATCTTCCTGACCAGGAACTTCAACACTATAAACAACAGTGTATTTACCAAGTGCTGGCATAACGCCCAAAGCGAAATCTGTTTCGATAAGGTCAACTGTATCAACAGCAGCAGTTGCAAGAGACATAGCAGCTACAGTTGTAGTAAAGATTTCAACCATGTCAGGATCAAGAACCTGAACAGTAACCTCAGGAGTTACTGTTAAGTTACCAAGATTTTCAACAGCAACATTAAACCATGAAAGTGCGAATTCAGAATCGTACTGAATTTGTGGGATATTTCCATAGTGAGAGCTGATATGATAATAATCTTCGCTACCTGCTACAGTATAGTCTTCATACTGGAAAAAGTTCATTCTTCCGTGTACGTATTTCATATCATAATCAGGATTATCGCTAATAGCAATATCATCAATTTCCCAACCATAGCCGTAACCACCGATGGCAGCTGTAGTTGTTTGCCATCTGAATCTTAGTGAAACGTTAGCTGCGTTTGCAATGTAAGGAGTTGCAACTAATTCAAAGAAATTAGCACCATAAGCATTACCTTCAACATTTTCGTTTATCTCAACTGAAGTCCAATTTGCACCACCGTCAATACTAAAATCAATGAAAGAATAAGCAGTGTTAAGTGCTTTGTAATTTTGATAGAAAGTTAATTTAGGAGCTGCAACACCTGTTAAGTCGAT
>CAZOHR010000363.1:0-3885 GCA_964579045.1 uncultured Bacteroidales bacterium
CTATTTATATGTAGCATCGGCATTAACGATTCTAATTTATAAAATATCTGTTGGCTATTTTATAAATAGAATCCGTATAACTTTCCATCATCCGCCTAAGCGGTTATGGAAACGTTAAAAAAGAAGAGGATGCAGCTAATTACACGAATACAAGATTGCAATTTTTTCTATTCCATTTTTAAAAGTACGTCAGAATTGTTATTAGTACATTATCCCTTCGCGTAAATTGACTTCGTCGAAGGCTAAAGCCGTTCGTGTAATTCGCGTTTCTTTTTTTAAGAGTTTGTGTTTTAAACCACCATGAACCGAGATACTGGGTAGATATTCGAAAGGGCTTTGATAAGTGTAAATCATTGAGTGCTTTTTTTATTATGGTATGAGCCAATCTATTCTCTTTTTCTATCTTTGCGTAAAATATTCAGACAGTGGCAAGAAAAAAATACCCGGTAATAGAAAATCTTTTGATTACCGACATCGCAGCAGAGGGTGTCTCAATAGGTAGACATGAAAATTATGTAATTTTTGTTCGTGGTGTAATTCCTGGGGACATTGTCGATGTGCAGCTTACTCGTACCCGCAAAGCTTATGCAGAATCTAAGCTTTTGAAAATTCGGGAGTTTTCTAAAGACCGAGTTGAACCATTTTGTTCTCACTTCGAAAATTGTGGTGGTTGTAAATGGCAAATGCTACCTTACAAAAAACAACTCTTTTACAAACAGAAACAAGTATTTGACCAGCTTAGCAGAATTGGTGGTCTAAAAGACGTCAATATTAAGCCAATTATTGCTTCTCAAGAAGATAAATTCTATCGAAATAAACTTGAATTTACATTTGCAAATCGTCGCTGGCTCGAAACAAATGAACCAGTAATGGATAAAGATGATAGGGGACTTGAGGGCTTAGGCTTTCATGTACAAGGAATGTTTGACAGAATTATTGACCTTAAAAAATGCTATTTGCAAGCGGAACCTTCAAATGAAATCAGGAACAAAATTGGCGAGTTTACCAAAAGAGAAGGCTACGATTATTACAATTGCCGGTCGCACGAAGGAATGATGCGAAATATTATTGTTCGTACTTCATCTACTGGTGAAATAATGCTAATTGTAATTTTTAATCAAGATAATCCTGAACTGATAAATGCTTTGATGGAATATGTTGCAAAAGAATTCCCTGAGGTTACATCATTACAATATGTGATTAATTCAAAGTTTAACGACTCTATTTACGATCAGGAGGTAATTTGCTTTAGAGGTAAGGATTATATTTATGAGGAAATGGACGGCTTGAAATTTAAAATTGGTCCGAAATCATTTTTCCAAACTAATACAGCACAGGCATTAACATTATACCGAAAAACACTAGAGTTTGCGTCCGTACTGCCAGATGATATAATTTACGATTTATATACTGGAACCGGAACGATTGCAAATTTTGTTGCCCGTCACTGCAGAAAAGTTGTAGGGATAGAATCTGTTCCAGAGGCTATCGAAGATGCAAAAGTAAATTCTGAAATTAATAATATTTCAAACACTGCATTTTTTGCTGGTGATATGAAAGATTTGCTAAATGCTGATTTTATCAAGAAAAACGGCAAACCTGATGTTATTATTCTTGATCCGCCTAGAGCAGGTGTTCATGAGAATGTAATCAAGGTAATGCGTGAAGCAGCTCCACAGAAGATTGTATATGTTAGTTGCAACCCAGCTACACAAGCAAGAGATATTGCAATGCTTACAGATATGTACGATCATCTCGAGTCTCAACCAGTAGATATGTTTCCACATACACACCATGTGGAGAATGTGGCTTTGCTGGTTAGGAAGTGATTTTGCTTAATTTAAGAATTATTAAGGTATTTTGATGTAACTAGAATCAAGTTCTTGTAATAGGTAATCTGTAATCAAAGGCGGGACCGACTACCGACTACCGATTACCGATTACCGATTACCGATTACCAATTACCGATTACATTATTAGACCTGAGACCTAAATAGTTACTTAAATTCTACAACTTCTTACTCAATATCTTCTCGGCAGCATCTTTATTGCTCTGGCTATGACCGACCAATGCAGATGGGAAAAATTCAGCAATAAAGCGTATTACATCATCTGCAGAATGTCTTTTCGATAGTACTATTTGCTCCATCTTACCATATTTTGTGTAATATACTACATTAGAGCTTTTACCTGCATTGACTCCGCTTACCTGAGAAACTATTAGGTTATGATAAATCCAAATAACATAATCGGTTTCGTTATTTATAATTGCATTTACCAAAGGCTGTTTTCCTGTAGCAATTTGCGAGTACGATTTAAACGAAACATAAAACATTAATAATCCAATTAGGGCAAAAAAGCCTATAAACACCCAATAGATTGTCTTCATCTCACCCGACGAAAAGGCTACTGTAGTTAATAATATTGCAAGTCCGAAAACTACAATTCCAGTAATCAGCATTCTGCGTGCTGAGATTTTTAGAATCTTTTTTAAATCGTTAGTTGTCATAATTTCAATGTTTATAATTCAAAGTTAAAAATTGGACAGATATTTAGTCTACAAAATCGAAAAAATAAGATTATCTGAACTATGGTCTTATCAAACTTTACTACCCACAAACAATATCTCTCTTAGATCGAGTCTGTATTTTTCAACCATATCAGATGATAAATGCATTTTAATATCAAATTCTTCAACTGTAAATCCTGCGGTCTTCATTCTCTCGGGATAATCTAATCCATGCCATCTTACATGGTCGTATTGTCCATAAACTTCTTCGCGCTGTTTGTCAGTTGTGATGCTTTTATCTTCGTGTGTTTCGGTATAGCTGTAATTTATTGGCACTTGTAGAATGGCTCTCCCACCTGGTTTTAAAATGCGCAAAACTTCTCGCATAGCTTCAATATCATTTTCTACGTGTTCTAAAACGTGATTACAAATCACCCAGTCGTATGAATTGTCGGGAAGTGGAATTTGCATGATGTCGAAGTGAAGGTCGGCAATCGGCGAAACCATGTCGGCAGTTGTGTAATCCAAATTTTTTGCCGATTTAAATTTTTTCAAAAATGGTTGCTCTGGAGCTATGTGAAGGACTTTGTACTCTGCAGTGAAGAAGTCGCTGTGATCATTCAGATATAACCACATTAATCTATGTCTTTCGAGTGATAAGCAAACAGGACATAAACGGTTTTCTCCAGCTTTATTGCCGTATGGCAGCATTTTGCGAAATTTGTGATTGCAAACTGGACATTCTACCTTATTCCCTAAGTAAAATGGTCTTATCAGTAGCGAAAATAGTTTCGAAAACCTTATTAATACTGGTCTTGGGATGTTTCTTACAAAAAATCTTATCAGTTTTCTCATTTCTATAATAATATTTTTTCTGTTGTGTCTTTAGTGTGATTTACTTCAATCATGTATGACGACAGAACGTACCAAATGAATATCTTAATATTGGTGTAGCCCATTTCTTTTAACAAATCAGCGTACTCTTTTGTTTGAGTTACATACTTGGGATTTTCGGCATGCCCGAATTTGTAATCGACGATTATTATCTCGTCTTTCAACTCCATAATTCTATCTGGACGTTTAAGTTTTGCATTTTTTGTGACAATTTCTGCTTCGTTGCTCACTTTGTATGTACCGTCGAACCAAGATTTAACTTGAGTAGATGAAACAATTTTTAGAATTTCAGAGCTGTAGATATCTACATCATCTTTAATTATCTGACCTTTAGCAAATAAATCGTTTATTGATGAGCTAATATCATCTATTGTTGTAATTCTTTCGAAAATTTTATGGTAGATAATACCTTTGTGTACTAAGGATTGTGAGTTTGCATCAACCTTATCACGATCGAAGAAGGACCTGATTTTTATTTGTTT
>CAZOHR010000364.1:0-3855 GCA_964579045.1 uncultured Bacteroidales bacterium
ATTAGACAACGCAACTCTTTCATTCAACAGCACGAACCGATCTACCATCACTGCACCAAACTACAATCTTTCCGCCGAAGTCATTTATGCAGTTGATAACATATCTGGATCGTCCAATCTTACTTTGGCCAACATGCAAGCATTATCTGTTGTTCGCGAACTTTCCGTTATGCAACCTGCTACTCCCGCCAACCCAATTACTGGAAACTGGACAAACTCTCAAGGTCTTAACGTTTTCTACGACGAGAACGTAACAACAGGAAAAGTAAACATTCAAAATGTAACCAACCCAAACGGAGTTTCTTTTATTGGTATGGTCGAACAAGTAGAAACTGGTTATTTTATGGTAAACACTGGTAATAATTACACCGGCTCTGTATTATTAGCAGAAGGTGCAGGTGTAAATAATTTCAGTCTTACGGTTAGTTCAAATTATGGAAACACTTCTGGTGCAAACATCACAGGAGAATTTCGGCTTGGATATTTTACAAACGTAACATTACCAAATCGTCCACTTTCCGATTCTGATATGAGAGTTAGATTAATAGGAAATGATCCACTTGATAATGCTACATTTTCTCATAATGCCACCGCTTTGACGGTAACTGGACTTGGTATTCGAGCAGTTAATAATAGTACGAACGGTTATGTCACATTTAATTCTAATGCCACATTTGGAGCAGTTAGCTACAAAGATTTCCCCAATACAGATGGATATGAACAACGTTATACATTACAATTCCCAACTGCTGGAGAAGTATCAAATTTTGATGTTTACCCCGAAAGTATCTTATTGGAAGGTTTTAATAGTAATAATGTTAAGCTTTCAAACTCAATGTCAAACGCCACGATGTCTATTCCTTTAGGTTTTGATAATTGGCGTAGTAAGACTTCTTCTACGACAGTAGTAAATGGAAACTATATTACGACATTGAGTTACACAATCGAAATCGATCTTTCTTTATCCGGTGTTAAAAATGTTAAGTTGTTAATTCCTATCTCCTATCAATATAATTCTGGTGCTAAACAATGGATTGACGGAGTTCCCCCGGCATTATCTGTTAGTATCATGTTTGATACAAACCAATTAACTACACACAATATCATTATTGCTGCAAAAAAGGGTACTGAATATGACAATATTAATGCATCTGACCTTCAAGAAAAGCTAGATCTCCGTCGTGGTCCATATGACGCTATTGTATTAAATTCTGGTATTCAATACGGAGCTGTTGTTAGTATTTATCCAGAATTTGAACAAGATTTTTATAACATCGATTATTATATTCCAATCACAAAAAAGGAAGATACAACCGGTGGACTTAAGGCAGCATATTATAGAATTGATAACGATCAAAATCTCATAAATACAATCGCTGGATACGACTACAAAGGTCTTAACCAATCTAGATTGGTCTCTTTATGTGAGAGTTATAAAGAAATGGATATACAGATGAACATTACATTGTTACCAGGTGTTGGATACCCTGAACGATATCTAATAGCAGATGGAGATTTATCGTTTATTTATCTTGCACAAGAATTTTACGATCAAAAAACCTTATACTTTGTTTATATACAAAACTCGATTGTAAAAGTCGATAGCCCTACTGCATACAACTTTATGATGTCCAACGATACTCGTTATCTATTACAAGGAACAGACGGTGTTTATGTCACATCTACGAACATCAACGGTCCAAGCTCTGCATCTCTTGTTGCATCCATTTCTCTCAACAAAGACAAATATTCTGCTCAAGTATATGGAGGATCTGGTGGAGTTGTCGCGAATGACGTTTCTATCCTAGATAACGGTGTTCTTATCAACGGTTCAACATACTCGTCATTTGGCTTATCTACAAATATTGTCCGCGGTTTTAAGAATGGTTCAAGCTACACATTTAGCAGAGGAGAACTTGATTACGAAGCAACATACGGTTCATATACTCAAACTGGTACATTGACACCGGCTGGAAGCTCTCCCACCAATCTTATTCTTAACTTTGGGGAAGGTCTCGGATTTTCTGTTAACCTCGTGTCAAACCCTACTGCAGAGGTTGAAATTGAATTCACTGTGAATAAGACTTCTGCCAGCGCTGTTTACAAAGGTGTTACATACTACGCACGAGCTTCAACGTCTGTGAAACTTACAGATATGATCGATGTTGGAACAGCGGTTCCATGGATTGAGATGTTAGCATTAAACAATATCTTCCACCCAACTCCTGAAACCGCAACTATTCAACTTGTTCAACCCGATATTGTTGTTAGCACATCTTCAACGTATGAATACGGTGTCAACAATACACTAGATGCTTTAAGTGTATTGAACGGATTCACTTATTCTCCTAAACAAACTGTGTCTGATAATGATCTTGTTACTACTGCAAACTATCAAATTAATCGGGATCAAGTGCATCTGTTGTATAACGCTAATAAAATGCTCCGCCCTGTTGGCAAGACTTATTACGTCACAGTTGCGCCAGTTGATGTAAGAATCGCACATTTCGTTAACCCAGCAAGTCTTAACATTGGTTATGTTAAACTTACACAGGCGCTGCCTATTGCATATAATGTGACTGTTAACGGCCAGAGTGCTAAATACAACTTAAACTTGAATAATGAGTTGAAAGTATCAAGTTTGAAGAGCAGTCCACCAGCTGCATCTAACTTTAACTATAAATCCAACTTGTTTACATTCCAGGGAAAAATTATAGACGCCCCCACCAATTGGTATGAATATTTTGCAAACCTTGACATTACAGTACCAGTAACATTATCTACAGGAACAATTGGATACAACAGCCAATATGGATATACATTCACATTTCCCCAATATAATAATGATATTGCTCATGAGATTGTTGTCTATTGGACAAATGTGTTCAATCGTCCTATTTACAACAACGATGGAAGTAATTATGCATTCTCTCCCAATCTTAGAATTATTCCATCAACACGGTCACAGTTTACACAATACCAACTTGGTTTTGTATTGAACAGTAATAATGTTCTTATACCACAGGTTCGTAAATATGTAAGTTCATTATATGACAGTATATTAGATCACACGACCGAACCAAATGGTTTCGTGCAGAATATTGACACTCTTAGTGGTTCATTATTGAATCTTGTCGACCCAACATCTGTTCTCGACTTACCAAGACAGTTGCCATACAAATACGGTACATCTGGTCAAAGTCATTACCCGGAAGCAAATAATAAAAACGTATCAATTGCGAGCACTGTCCCTATCAATCTTACAGGTTCTAATCTGAAAATGGATTTGGTGTTACAAGTTAAAGATTCTTCTCCCAATGTTTCTGGGTCAGTTGCATACAACAAATATATTGGTGACATTCTATCAGGTGACAACAATAGACGTAAAATATTGAATGTATTTGCCAGAGATCAATTGGTTATCCAAGATTATGCGAAGAACTTGTCGTTACGTGTTGGTCCCAACGGACGTATGTATGCCGGTGACATTTCTTCATATTCTCTCAATCTTAACGATAATCTTGCATCATCTACTGGACCAGTTAATGGTAACTATGTACCGATTTACAACTCTGATGTCAATTTGGTTTAAGATTATTCTAAATTATATTCTAAATTCTAAATTATATTCTAAATTATTAAATTTAGAATAAAAATAAAGTGTATGAGAAATTTAATAAAACATTTTTATATATTATATAAAACATTTTTATATATATAAAAATATGACAAAATTAGTTATTGTTGTTTCTAGATACAATGAGGATATTTCTTGGACGAAACAATTTGGAGAAAATACTGTTATGATTTATAATAAGGGAAGTACTATTACACATCCAAATATTGAGTTAAATA
>CAZOHR010000365.1:0-3831 GCA_964579045.1 uncultured Bacteroidales bacterium
GCATGAGTACTATTAACGAATTTCGTGAATATCGTTCAAAAATGAACGAGAAACTACTGAGCAAAGACAATAAAATAATAAAGAGATTGTACAGCCTCGACACTCTCACATATCAAGCTTCTGCACTAGATGTTAAGACAAAAGAAATGCTGGGACTTGTGTCTTCAATGGTTTTGCGTTGTGACGATTGTGTAAAATACCATCTCGAAACATGTCACAAACTGGGAGTAACTACTGAGGAGATAATGGATATTTTCGGTGTTGCAAACGTAGTTGGTGGAACAATTGTTATCCCCCACACACGACGTGCTCTCGAATATTGGGAGTTACTCGAGATAGAGAAATTAGGCTAAATGCCCTTACTTAAGCAATAGTAAACACACTAAGCTTAATAAATTTTTAAGAGTTTTGATTCTGATTTTACTCCTCGGGATAGATTATTTAGCGTGTTTTCATAAAATAATTCCATTTTACATACTAAAAACAACTATTAAATTCGTTATATCCCAAATAAGCACTTTTATTTAATTGTTATTTAATTTGATTGCATGATTAGAATTTTACCTGAATTACCAATTGTTTTATTATTCAGTTTTATTCACGCAAAAAAATTAATGACATGGAAACAAAAAAATCACCGAAAGTAAATCTTGAAAAGAAGAAAATCTATTTTCTTGAAATAGGTTTTATCCTAGCACTTGGGCTATGTTTTGCCGCCTTTGAATGGTCTAAATCCGAAGCTATTGAAATCAGTACTAAAAGTAGTGGCGATATTGAAATTATTGAAGATGCCGATATAATTTCAGTAATTATTCAGCCAAAAGAAGAAAAAAAACAGATTGTTATTGTAGAGAAGATAACAATTACTGATGATGATAATGATTTTGAGGAGATTGAGACAGAGTGGGATGAATGGGATTATACTCCACCGCAAAGAGAAGAGACAGAGCAAATAGAAGTTCCTCTTGAAACTCCCGAAATATTTGACCTTTCAAGCGTTGATAAAAAACCTGAGTTTCCGGGAGGAGAGGCTGCTTTATTTAAGTTTATTTCCGAAAACATTGTTTATCCTGAAATATGTAAGGATAATGAAATAGACGGTAAAGTCTATGTGCGATTTGTAATTGGCATTAATGGTAAGGTGAGCGATATTTCCATACAAAGAGGGGTGGATGTAGATCTCGATGAAGAGGCTGCCAGAGTGATTTCACTCTTACCCGATTGGAAACCTGGAGAAAAGAATAATAAGATTGTACCAGTTTCATTTATTATCCCGATAAAATTTGTGATAGAATAGTATGGAATAAAAACTTATGATGTATCAAATGCGAAAATTAAAGAAAATCATTTCTAACTTAAAAACTTACAGACATGGAAACTAAAAAATCACCTAAAGTAAATCTCGAAAAAAAGAGATTTCTTTTCATTGAGTTGGGATTAATACTCACATTGGGCATTTGCTTCGCTGCATTTGAATGGACCTCCTCCGAAAGCACTAATGCTAGTCTTGGTAATCTTGACAAAACTGAACTTTTAGATGAAGAAATTGCGTCAGTAAATCTTCCTGAACCACCACCTCCTCCTTCTGCTCCTCCGATTAGTAAAAGTCCAGAGGTTCTCGTAATTGTAGACATACCGGTTATTCAAAATCCAGATATCTTTAATACTGACCCAACAAAAACTGTTGACCCAACAATTAGAATTGTCACTCCTGATGTTGTAGTACCAAAAGAAGAAGATGAAATTATTCCATTTGTTAAGGTTGAAACCAAGCCAATGTTTCCGGGTGGAGACAAGGAATTGCTATTGTTTATCAAGAAGAATTCTGTATATCCAGAGATACCTAAAGAACTAGGTGTTGAAGGACGGGTATTTGTTCAATTTGTAATTGATACCAAAGGAAATGTCACCAATGTAAGCATTGCTAAAGGTGTTGATCCTTATCTTGATGCAGAAGCAATGAGGGTTGTATCTTTAATTCCTGATTGGAGTCCTGGAAAACAAAGAGGTAAATTAGTTTCAGTTTCTTATATAATACCAATAAACTTTGTTTTAGACTAATTTAGATATTTGTTCTTACAGAAGCTCCGTCACAAGCGGAGTTTTTTGTTTTACAAAAAGAATAAAGCAACACCAACTACTGAAATTACGGCCCCAGCAACTTCCTGAAAACTTATTTTTTCTTTATGAATAAGCATAGAAGGCAGAATTATTATTACTGGAGCCAGAGATGTTAATGTTGCTGCAATTCCTGTAGTTGTATATTTTACGGCTATCAAAGAAAATGAAACACCTAAAAATGGACCAACAAAAGAGCCAAGTGTTACAGCCTTCATTGCAGATAAATTTTTTAAACCAGCAAAGGTTTTTCTCCAAAGACCTGCAAAGCTTATAATTATTGTATATCCAACAACACCAGCAATAATTCTTATCTGACTAGCTGCAAAAGCATCGTAATTTCCCATACCTTTTTTACTGATAACAAGTCCACCAGCCTGACCAACTGCACCACCCAAAGCTAACAAGAGGCCTATTAAAGTAGCTGAAATTCTTGCTTTTTTGGGATTTCCGTCTTCTGGCTGCTTCTTTTTTCGTTTAAGCATTACCAAAACGATTCCAGAAACAGTTACCATCATCGCAAAAATCTGCCATCCTGTCATTGTTTCGCCGAGTATCAGCCAGCCGAGAATCGCAGCAATTGGTGGAACCAGCGACATTACAATCATAGAAACTCTTGCCCCAATTACGACAAATGATTGAAAAAGCATAATATCTCCAATTACAAAACCCACTAGCCCAGAGATAATCAGCCAGAACCATGTTTCCTGTGAGGCGTCTGTTGGTAAAAGCTTACCTCTTACAAAAACGGTATAAATGCTTATAAATACAAAAGCCATTGTCATGCGGATAAGGTTCATCGGGACAGTTCCGATTTTTTTTCCAGCAGATTCATACGACAAAGCGCTTATTGTCCAGCAAAACGAAGTTATAAGTGCAAATATTTCTCCTTGATAAGTGGCAAACATAGTTTTTAAATAATGTGCAAATATAGATTTTTTTGATTTGAGGATGATAAATTGATCTATGATTATTTTCCCAGTATAGTCTAAGTTATTATCCGTTAATAATTTTAACTATTTTTGCATTATGATGGATGAAAAAACAAATATCAGAAATCTTAATCTTTCTCAAATCGAAGATTTTCTGTCGGGCATTGGTGAGAAAAAATTTAGAGCGGCACAGATTTTTGAATGGCTGTGGAAAAAAGGAGTGAGTAACTTTGAACAAATGTCGAATGTCTCCGGTGATCTGCGAGAAAAACTTAGAAGCTCATTTTTTATTGATGGTATTTCTATATCTCATAGGGTAAGTGGGAAAGATAAAACTACAAAAGTTTTGTTTAAATCTCTTGATAGTCTTAATTTTGAAGGAGTTTTAATTCCCGGTAAAGAAAGAGTTACGGCTTGTATTTCTACACAAGCAGGATGCCCATTAAATTGCACTTTCTGCGCTACCGGAAAGCTTGGTTTTACACGAAATTTAAGCGCAGGCGAAATATTTGACCAAGTATTTCAGTTAAATAAGTTAAGTGAGGAGGTTTTTAATAAAAACTTATCCAACATTGTAATAATGGGAATGGGAGAACCTCTCTTAAATTATGAAAATACGATGGCTGCAGTAAATCATATTATCTCTTCTTCCGGACTGGGGATGTCGCCACAGCGGATAACGCTTTCAACTGCAGGTATTGTGTCAGGAATAATGAGGATGGCAGATGAGGATGTTAAAATAAATCTCTCAATATCACTTCATACTGCGAATAATCAAAAG
>CAZOHR010000366.1:0-3828 GCA_964579045.1 uncultured Bacteroidales bacterium
ATCTAATAGCATATAATGTATGCGATCATGATACAAGTAATACTGTTCTAATTACGGTTAATAACATGCCTCAGATAGTAGGCGAACCGATAGATCATAGTGGTTGTGCTTCGGAGCCAGTAACTCTTTATGCTTATGCTGGTGGAACTACAGAAGTAAGTTATCAGTGGTTCGAGACTACAAGTGGTGAAGTAGATAATGCAATAGAAGATTCATTTATGCCTTTGCTTGTTGCTGGAGACACTTCATATTATTATTGTGAAATGACAAATATTTGCGGAACAGTAACTTCCGAGATTGCACAAGTTGTTGTGCTCGAAGCGCCTCAGATTACTCAACAACCTGCTGGTGGAGATTTTTGTGTTGGCCAAAATGTCAATATTCAAATCAAAGCTAGAGGAACAGAAACACTATATTATCAGTGGTTGTTTAATTCTGTTGATGTTAGTGGATCTAATATTACTGGAGCCGAAGAAGAAACTATGCATATTACAGGTGTTAATCTTGGCCAGCAGGGATTGTACTCTTGCCATGTAAGTAATGAATGTGGATATGTGGTTTCTAACGAAGCACTTGTAACTGTAAATACTCCTCCTGTGGTTGCAGAACAGCCAGAAGATATGGTTGTGTGTGAAGGTGAAGAATTAATCTTGTCAATTACTGGTCAAGGAACAGAACCCGTTAGTTATGAGTGGTATTTGCTAGATGGGAATGTTCTTATGGGTACATCAGAAGATTATCAAACAGATTACGCTGAGCCTGCTAATTCGGGAGAATATTATTGTATTCTTACAAACTTGTGTGGCGAAGTTTCTACCGATACAGTATCTGTTGAAATTAGAGCCTTGCCAGTGGTAACACTTCAGCCAGTAGGTGATGAGGTTTGTGTAGGCGAAGCAGTAAGTATGGAAATTGAAGCTACAGGAGCATCACCACTCGAATATTTATGGTATCGTAATGGGTCTCCAGTATCTGCAGAAACCAATAGTTTGTTGACTTATACTTCTGCACAAGTTAATCAAACTGGAAATTACTTCTGCCGTGCAATGAATGATTGTGGATATGATGATTCTGAAACAGTTCTACTCAGTGTAGGAACTCCTCCAGCTATAACATGGAATCCGATTGACCAGACAATGTGTGAACTCGATACTTTGAATCTTATTATGGATGCTCAAGGTGATAACTATACTTTACAGTGGTATTTTGGCTCTAGTCCAATATCAGGAGAAAATGATACAGTGCTTAATATTCCGATGGTTGACATATCTAATGCAGGAACTTATCATTGCATTGCATTTAATGCATGTGCATCGGTAAGTACCGACGTGGTAGATGTAGTTATAAATGAAGCACCTGAATTAGACCTTGGGGCAGACATTGATGTGTGTTCTGGAGAGCCTGTAACTATTGGGCCAGACCAATCCTATGTTCATTATGAATGGAATAATGGGATTAGCTATCAACAACACTTCGACCCTCCAACAAGCGGCACTTATATTTTGGAAGTTATTGGAGACAATGCTTGTTATAACAGAGATACTATAGTTGTAACATTCCATCCTTATCATCAGATTCTGTTTGGTGGTGAAACAATTATAGCATGCGGTCCTTATGTTCTTAATGCTGGCGCAGGTGCTTATTCGTATGTGTGGAATACAATACCTCCTCAAACTACATCTTCAATAAATGTTACTACCTCAAATACTTATTCGGTGACTGTTCAAGGTGACGCTTTTGGATGTGTATCATCACAGTCTGTTTTGGTCGATGTACGCACTCCAATAAGTTTCGAACTCGGTCAAGACGTATCAGCTCCTGTAGATTCATTTGTGAATATAGGAATTCTTCCAATTTTTTCGGAATATGTGTGGAATACTGGCTTTGATGGACCAGCTCTAACAGTTTATGGATCATCTTATGGAGTAGGTACTCACGATTTTTGGCTTACTGCCATGGCTCTTAATGGATGTAGCCATACTGACACAATTTCTGTAGTTTTCTATAATGGTGCTGGTATCGAAATAGGCGATGAAACTCCAGAACTAATAGTATTTCCTAATCCTGCAACTGACTTTATAAGACTTGAAACTGAAAGTAACGAGATGACAAATATTGAGATTTATAATATATCTGGTGAACTTATTGCATCAGAAATAATAAATAGTATGGAGTTCTCGTTAAATGTTAGTAATTTTGCAAAAGGTTTATATTTAGTAAAAATTCAGTTAGCTGATAATATAGTTATTACTCGAAAAATTCTGATACAATAGGCGGAATGAAAGAAAATAATATCAAAAATAAAATACGGGGAGCTTATTTTACTTCTCTCGTTAGTATTTCGATGGTTCTGCTATTGTTAGGGATTGTAGGTCTGCTTATTCTTAATGCTTCGGTATTGTCAAGATATGTAAAAGAAAACTTATGCTTTTCTCTAATTATTAAAGATAATGTTAAGGAGCCTGATATCAAATTATATCAAAAAACTCTCGACACTTATCCATTTATTAAATCGACAGAATATATAACAAAAGAAGAGGCAGCAAAGTCATTGCAAGAGGAACTAGGAGAAAATTTTGTTGAAACCTTGGGATTCAATCCTTTATCGCCAACAATAAATGTGTATCTAAACTCTGATTATGCAAATCCAGATAGTATTGCTTCCCTCGAAAAATTCTTTTTGTCAGAAACGGAGATTGTTGGCGAAGTAGCATATCAAGTAAATCTTGTGCATTTGATAAATGAAAATGTTCGTAAGATTAGTATTGTTCTGTTATTCTTTTGTTTTGCACTCTTCATTATCTCTTTCGCATTGCTAAATAACACAATCAGATTGATGATTTACTCAAAACGATTTACTATTAATACAATGAAACTGGTTGGAGCAAAGAGCAATTTTATACGAAAACCGTTTTTAATTTCTGGAGCTATGCAAGGATTGTACAGTTCTTTAATAGCAATTGTAATATTGTCAGTTATTTTTTATATCACCAATAAACAGCTAGGCGAAATTGTAAGTCTAATGGATTATAAGATTATTGCCTTACTTTATTTTATAGTTATTGTTAGTGGCGTGGCCTTAACCACTGTCTCAACATATTTCTCAATTAACAAGTATTTAAAACTGAAATCAACAAATTTATATTATTAATATGAATAAAATTGTGAACGATAACAATCCAGTTCAAGAACAGGAATCGGGATTTGTCTTAGGTAAAAAGAATTATATTATTATGGCCGCAGGCTTTGCTCTAATTATCATTGGATTTATTCTAATGGCTGGAGGCAAAAGTGAAGACCCAAACGTATTCAATCCAGAGCTTTTTAATTTTAGAAGGATAACCTTAGCTCCAATATTAATCTTAATCGGTTTTGTTGCAGAAATCTTCGCAATTATGTGGAGACCAAAATCTAAATCTTAATTTATATGGAATGGTTCGAAGCTTTGGTTCTTGGATTAATTCAAGGACTGACTGAGTTTTTGCCAGTTAGTAGCAGTGCTCATCTCGAAATAGGGAAATCTCTTTTCGGAATTAAAGGGGAAGAGAATCTTTACTTTTCTATCATGGTTCATGGAGCAACTGTTTTAAGTACGATAGTTGTTTTCCGTCAAGAAATTCTCAAACTTTTAGGTGGTTTATTTAAATTTAAATACAACGAAGAGACATCATATGTTTTTAAAATAGGAGTTTCGATGATTCCTGTGTTAGTTATTGGTTTGCTTTTTAAAGATACTATAAAAACTCTTTTTGATGGAGAGAATCTAGTTTTCGTTGGCACGATGCTTATTATAACAGCACTTCTTCTTGCTTTTACATATTTCTTTAA
>CAZOHR010000367.1:0-3816 GCA_964579045.1 uncultured Bacteroidales bacterium
ATTGCAGGATAGAGACTGAATCATACTTTGATAAGCAAATATATAGCTCACACTATTTTATATAAAATGCAGATACGAGACTTATTTAGCTGATTCGAAATCTCTGCAGTAAAACAGCAACAAAAAAACCATAATTAATCTTACCCTGCAATTATTTAGGTAGTGGTAATATAAATTCGAAAACCCTGCTGAATACTTTTCAACTTTCCATCATCCGCCTAAGCGGTTATGGAAACGTTAAAGAAGAAAAAGAAGAAGATGCAGCTAAATAATTACCTTCCCCTTACAACTTCACTACTTTTATCGTTTTCCCGATTTCGTTTTCGAAGACAATTTGCAAATAATATATGCCATTATTTAGAGAACTCCCATCCCAATCGAACCTGTGAAGACCTGCTTCTGCGTTTTCTTGTTTTAAAACTGTAACATTCTGACCAGTGGAATTATAAAGTAATATTTTCACACTACCACTTGAGTAGATTAAATAGCCAATGCTTGTTATATCGGAAAATGGATTTGGATAGCTAATTAATTGTATCGGGTATTTCGACCAGTCAACAGCGACAGAATCAGAATTTTCTAAGCCAGGTGTTCCAAAATATATTTTTGAGGCTTGCCAACTTTCAGGCAAATTATTATCCAAATCGGGGCTTATTAGTTCTAAGCTCCATCCATAACCATTTGCTTGAACTGGCCAAGGTGATTCAGAATCGTATAAAACCTTATCTATTAAAAGTCCATTACTATCCTTTAACCTAATAAGTTCACCATCGCTATCCAAACCAAATATAAAGTCGCCAATAACATTCTCGATTTCTGGAAATGCAAAATTAAAGAGTGAGTAACTATTACACAGTACCAAATATTCATTAGGCTGAATAATGGTACCCTCTGGAATTACAAATAGATTATTATCATTCTCATCCTGAAAACCCCAATCGGTAAGATCAATTTCAGTTGAGGAATTATTATACAATTCTATCCAGTCACCTGGATTAAACACACCATCCGATTTATAGAAGATTTCATTTATTACAACAACTGGGGATTCAGAAACAACATAAAAGAAATTGTAATTATCGAAGCCATCGATACTGTAGGTAGCAGTTTTTGCCACAACTTTCCAGTAATATTTACCATCAGCTAAAACATCAGTAATTGTATAAACAGTATCTGTCAGATTCTCGATCACATTTGTTCCTGCTAAATCTAGATTCATTTCAGTGCCATAGTAAACAGAATATGTTAAATTCAAACCATTGGGGTCTTCGGTTGAATGCCAACGTAATTGAATATCCTGACCCGATTGATACTGTTCATTTGCCCTTATTACTTGAAAGGATCTTGCATAGTTATCAAACTGATGTAAAAGATTATCATATCTTGAATCAAAGGCCAATCTTCCGTTCCCTACTCTTGTATGCCATTCTGACACATCCGTAATATTATCAGTAACATCTTCAATTACTGAGGGTTCAAGCAGAATCTCTAGGCTATCAATTATTTGTGTCACATATTCATCGTTAATCAAAGTTGTATGCAATTGATCAATTCTTGTTTTTATATCTTCAAATATTGGATCACAAATAATAGCCCTTTCGAGAAAAGGATTGTCTGGTGCCCAAAATTTTGAAGTATGATGATATGGAAAAGTAACTTCATAATATAAGAACATTTTATCTAAATCCCATGGAATCATTGTCCATTTTTGAGAGTTATTTATGTCGTGATACATAAAATAATTATGATAATATGAGCTATAATTTCGCAAGAGCATGTTTATAGCCAGAATATTTATCATTTTGTCATAATCTAAGACTGTATTTGCAAATTCATAGTAATCTTCGTCTGAAGTGCTGTTTAAAGTAGTAATAAAATCGGAGAGATCACTAAAATTATAATCTGCGGCTTTGCTTTCCCAATGATAGAATACATTATCGTAAATACTTAACGAAGCCCCATCCAAAGTCGCTTTGTACAAAGTACCAGTTGGATCTAGATTGTTTGAACTTAAAAAATCTTCATCAACATTTTCTACCGACAGATATAAACCTAGATAACTATCATTTAAATATAAACGCACATGTTCAGTTTTAAAGCAATAATGTCCAGCTTCTTTAAACAATCTTGAGGTGATATATTGCTGAATATAACTTTTATCTTCATACTCTGCATTAAAATTAAAGGTACTTACCCCATCTGAGAATGTTGCCCCATCGAGTTTTACTTTTAATGATTTTTTTGGAAGTGCCCGAGTTCCATCTCCACGAATTCGCATGGTAGCATTATCAACTAATACATCATCGCATTTTATGGTAATAGGAATATAAATATCCTGTTCGTAATTCTGATAAATATTCTGAAAGTCGGTTGGATTGCAATAAATGTAGTATTCTTTAATATTTTGAGCAAATACTAAACCCGAAAAAAGAAAACAAAAGAATGCTGCAAATATTAATTTCATAAATACAAAAATACTCAAAATTACTTAACAAACATTTTTACCGTTCTTACAAAAGCATCATCAGAGAACAAACTGACAAGATAAATGCCTGTAGGATATGTAGACACGTTGAAAACAAAAATATTATTTCCACTATTTGAAACATCATCTGACAAAACAGCAACTATTTTCCCAGACACATCGCTTAAAACAATTCTAATGTGTGATTGTTTTTTTAAGTAATAATGTATTTGCGTTAAATCAATAGCTGGATTAGGGTATACATTAAAGCAACTATCACCAAATAGATTATCTTCAACTTTGCTTAGTGGATTATAAAGCCCAATATCTAGACCTGTTGAAGCTAATCCTTTTCCTGGAGAATTAGGTAATAAAAAGTATAGGTTGTCAAATAATGGAATTCCAGTTATACAGTTTGGTGAATCGTTATAGTCGTCATCGTTTGTCATACTATAAGAAACTGTTATGGCACCAATAATAGCTCCAGAAGTAGCCAAATCGTAATTGCGAATATTATCACCATTATTATAGACAATAGAATTAGTCAGGGTAATATCACCGGAACAACCCCAGTCGTAAGAATCACCGAAACGCACACCGGTATCATTATCAATTATTACACAGTGTTCGATACTTACGGAAGGATTTCCATAACCAGCCTCAATTCCTTGTTCGCAGTTTTTTATCAATGTATTAAACACAAGTACACTATTGGCGTTGGATGCAGCAATACCTTCGTGGAAAAAATCTTCTATCCTACAATTCCTAATTTCGAGAATTGCTCCATTGTGATCGATTCCATCGTCCTCACCAGTGATAAAAACACAACTATCAATTATTGAGGTTCCACCTAAGCTGTGAACTCCACTAAAATAAAATCCGTCGTTATCGTCATCGTTCACTAAATGGTCAGAGTCAGGAATATCAACGACATATACTTGCTTAACCTCGACAACACTTTGAACAAATTCACCACCAGTATCAGATCTAGTTAAATACGATTCTGAAATTTTCAAATTGCTCATCATACTACCAAAACACTTTCCAGCATTGTCGATAAAATAGCAATTATCAACAATAATATTTGAATTATCTGCTTTAATTACTGCTTGGCTTTGCGAATGACCAAAAACAAAACTACTATTACCTCCAGCTTTAATAAAAAAGCAATTGCTAAATGATGATGTATCATTTGAATTTGATTGATTTACGATTATCCCACCCCATGGTTTAGAAATATCACTAGCGGAGAATAGTACCGGATTAGAAATAGTTCCGTGAACATCAATTTTTCCATCAACAAAAACATTTACATTTTCAGCTATAAAAATTCTAGTTCCTGGCTCAATCAC
>CAZOHR010000368.1:0-3801 GCA_964579045.1 uncultured Bacteroidales bacterium
CTCTTGAGTTAAAAAAGTAATCCGAACAGACTCTTCTAACAATGTTTTATAATTATTTGATAACTCGACATTTGATTCTATATATGTGAGCCAATAAAATTTTGAAATTTTACCAGCCTCATCTTTCAAAGAAAACTCTACAAATTTTTTATCATCAATGCTTATTATTTGTCCCTCAAAAATTCTTTCCGAATCCTTATTGTCATTCTTTTGTTTTTCTCTGCTTATCCAAATCAATAGAGCATTTTGGGCAAACTGATGTCATTTTTAGACCTATTATCATGCCTAATTCCTTTCCGTATGTATCTATCTTACTAAAATCTATATTATAGTCTCTCTTTAATTGCTTTTTATAAGGTTTCGCAGCCTCAATCATACAAAAACCAAGTTCCAAATTTAATCTTTCAGGTTCTATTGTATCTGATACGGTATTCAAAAATTCACATGTTTTTAAAGCGATCTTATCAATATAGTCTTGTGAGAAACCAATTGTTGATATTGTTATCAGTATGGTTATTAAAATATTACGTTTCATATTTTGGTAATTTATTTATAAATTGATTGATTAAACATTTAATTCTCTTTGCATTGCATTACTCTCCACTTTGACCCTCGTTTTTTACTAAATTAGCATTAGGGCCTAAAACCTTTTCCTGCCAGATAGTTTATAATAAATTGGCATATTAAAAAGCACTCTCACCGGTTTCCCATTCAGGGTGCCAGGTATCCATTTAGGCAACATTTTAACAACACGAATAGATTCTTCGTCGCAGCCACCCCCAATTCCCCTCAGTAATTTTACATTGGTTACCGAACCATCCCTATCAACAATAAAAGAAATATACACAGTACCTTCAATTGATTTATCCCTGGCTTCCTTCGGATAAATTATATTATTAGCTAAAAAGTTGTTTCTCGCCGCCTCACCACCTATAAACTCTGGCATCACATCTACTAAAGTGTAAACCACGCCCTGCCCTAACCTGGTTATATCATCCGACCAGGTTTCGCCATCTTTTTTTGAGATAACAACTGTTGTGCTGTCCGAAGAACATATTTCACTAGTGGTTTCCAGATGGTCGGCAAACTTGTATTTTAGTTTTATTGAATCAGGTATATTGTTATTAACCAATGTATTGATGCAATATTGGGAATACTGGTTTTTTGCTTCTTTGTTGCCTAAATTGGATCCGGTTTTTACATCGTTGCAAAAATTGCAACTGTCGCCTAATTGAAAAAAAGCTAAAGCCCTGCTAAGGTAGGAACTTGATGTTGGGTTTTCTTTTATAGATACTGTAAAAAACGAAACGGCCTCTTTATAGTTGCCTGCTTTGTAGGCCTGTGTTCCTTTATTGAAATTTTCAACAGCTTTGCGGGATTGCCCAAATGTGCAAACGGAAAACAAAACGAGTGCGGCAAACAATAGATTAATTCTCATAAGTTTCGTTTTTAAATTGTTTATGAATAGATGTTTTTTAAAAGATGAACCTTAACAGCCTTGTTGCCGCGTAATTCCTTTCACGTGGTTTTTTGTAAATCATCTTAAATCCCCCAGCCAAGTCGGTGTTTATAATTTTAGTGTTTCGATCTGTTGTTTGAAGGATTCCAGGGCTAAAGATGCCTCTTTGCATTCGTCCGGTAATAGATTCTCATTCAAAAGATATTGGATTGTGTACGTGAGCCTGACTATATAAATATTAATCATTTTGAATGACATTTCCAGTAAGCAATCCTTAAAATACTCATTGAATATATCAAGTTCTTCAAGTCTCTTTACTTTATTTAATGCCTCAATCAAATTATCATATAACACTATACCACTATCACTTAGAGAATGGTATCGAACAGCTTCACGGGAGTAATTGATGTCGGAAACAACCTTTACTGATGATGTCATGATTAATCCTGAAAGCAGAAATTTGATGTTATACCGGAGCGAACTAATATCTTTGGCCAGATAGCTAAAATAACCTTTTATGAATAGACTTTTCTTAGCTTCCATATAATTGTGCTCCTTCAAATTTATTATAAGCTGAAGGAATCTTTCGGAAAATCCATCCATTGTTTTAAATAACTCTGCCATTAATTCAGTAAAAAATTGGTTCTTTTCATCTTCTTTATCGAAGTATTGCAGAATCTCAAAAATAGAAGAATCTAAAATTACATTTTCGTAAATGTCAGTTGTAAGTACCATATTCTTAGGTGTTTGTTGAATTAATAATTAGAAAAGTGGTAACCTTGAATTGTAATACTCTTTTTAAGTGATCAGGAAGAAATGGGCCAGTTAGAAAGTAAAAGATTTACTCGGAACTGGGTCGCTATTGCGCATTTTTGGATTTCCGTTTTTCGATTTCGGCTGCTACAGCAATTACAAAAGCTGGGTTGTACTCGTCTTTTTTTCCGTTGATAATGTTTGCCAATTCAAAATTTGATTTTTCAGATGCAAGTTTAACCCAATCCTTACTTTCCTCTGTATATTTCAATAGTTTAGCTTCATTTGTTTTTTCGATCAAACTATTAATAGCTTCCAATTTAATGTTCCTCTCTTCATCACTAATAGTTTTTGCTTTATAGGCTGTATTGATTTCGGCTATTGATTTATAAAACTCGAAAAATTCATAATCCAGCTCAATTCCATTTTTGCAAATGGGGCAATAATATAGTTTTATGTGCTGGTGAGGCAAAATAGGTATAAAAAACAAAGTAAAATATTTTGTGATCTTACTAAGTTGCCAATACTCTGTATTGTGGCAATTATCACACTCTATTTGTTCAACCGAACCGTATGAGGTTACTTTTTGATGATTCCAACCGAAGATAAAAAACATACTATTTGTTTTTGATTTATTAACTATTTGAATTTTAAAGGCCAATGGTTTATAATCGACATTCAACCTTTTATTGTGTTATTTACATGAAAGGCACCAAACATATTTTCTTAACACAAATATACAACACATCTCATTACTTACACTCACTTTGTCTCGCATTTCTTTTCAGACGGCACCAGAAACAAGCATCAACTACTATATACAATCTTTCCGCAATACCGTTATTCATTACAAAAGCGCGCAAATATAAATCCGTAAAACCCACCCAAAAGGTTTATCATCGCACGTACAAATTAGCTCATTACCGCATTAGCACACTTCGACTCCGCTCAGTGCATCGCATTATCGCATTATCGCATTAACAAATTATCGCATTAACAAAAACTCCCAAAGGCAAGCATTTACCACCTTTAGCACATCGCCCATTTTTATCAGATCGGCATTGGCAGGAATATCGCGTGGGGTGTGATAATCGTTGTGCAAACCTGTGTTGTAGGTCATAATCGGGATGTTTTTGGCCGTAAACGAGGCATAATCGCTGCCCGAATGGCCGGTTACATCCCACAAATCGAGTTCAAAAGGGCGGTTGAGCGTGGCATTGCTTTTTCGGGCTATTTCCCTGATGTTTTCGTCGGCAGTGCGTGTGCCAATGCTGAGCTGGCGGTGGGCGGTATCCTCCACCACGCTGCGCGAAATCATATCCATATTTATATACAACTTCACCTTTTCGGGTGCGGCAAGAGAACTTGTAAAATATTCGCTACCGATGAGGCCTTTTTCTTCTGCGGTCCAGGAAGCAAACATAATATTGTAAGGAGGAATGGTGTTGCTTTTGGCCCACATTTTAGCCAATGCAAGTAGCCCGGCAACACCGGAAGCATTGTCGTCGGAGCCATAATAAATATCAGTGCCTCTTTTGCCCAAATGATCGTAATGGGCTCCCAAAATCACGGTTTGGGTTGTATCGTAG
>CAZOHR010000369.1:0-3444 GCA_964579045.1 uncultured Bacteroidales bacterium
TTATGATTAAGCTTAACACAAAAACGTGTGGTAACAAAAACTATATGTCAATTTGGGGTTTCCGTGGTACGCGAAAAGCAGAGTTCCGCATTGGCTTTTGTAGTATGCGGAAAGGACAATGCCCGCAAATCCCCAACTGCATATAGTTTCGGCCGTTATGGGGCAATTTAAAACACAGCCACTTGAAACGGTATCGGTTCTTGAAGAATTTAATTACCTGTTCCATCTGAATCTTGAGAATTTCGTGTTTTGACTGAGCCGAGCCGTTTGATAGTTTTTTAAGGATTCAGGTTTTACAAGTTCTCTGTTTTGTCGATAGATCAGTGCATTTAAATTATTCATTTTCAGATTGACATGTGCTGCAACAGGAAAAATTTTGTGGTCAATATTTTTTAGCTTCGTTGACTGATAATTTGTATTTTGAGATGTAGCACTTCTTAAGAAGTTCACAGGAAAAATCCCCGCCTGTATTTATTTGGGGAACGCTATGTTGTAATAAAAAAAATAAAATGTTTGAATTTAGTCTAAGATTTGGAGAACATTATTACGAAAATTCAGGATTTCTGAGTGATTTGGTAATTGCATTGCTTGGTTCTTTTGTTGGTTTTTATTTAGCTCTATGGGCAAGCAAAAAACAAGAAATGAAAAGCAATCTTGATATTTTGCTTCATTTCTCTGGTATGATTGATAATATAACTGATTCAACAAAAAGACAATTGAAACATTTTGAAAATTTATCAATTGAAATAAAGGACAAACCACTAAAAATCCATTTGGTTGGATTAATTGCAACACAAGATTTTGAAAGAATTAAACTTGTCGATTCAAATTCTCTTTATAAGTCATTTAACTATTATTATAAGAATAGACTTTCTGATTTCAAATCAACATTCTCACGTTTAGATTTAATAGCATTATTTGTCAAGGATTTAGTTGCTCAAAATGAAAAGCATATAAATTTCACATTTAAAGACCAACTATATGTTAGAGATGGATTGGAGAACTTGACACATTCAATTGGTTTATACCTAAAGCGAATTCAGGAACACGAACCATTACACTACTCATCAAATCAGGATTATATGTATTTGTTACCTTACATGCAATTACTTATTGATTTATCAAAAGGAGGAGTAAATGATTTATCCTTATATGAGCAGAATGTGCTTATTCCATTACATGATTCAATACTTTATGATTTAAAAGATAAGATAATTGGAGAACAACTTTTTTATATAATTAAGATGACAAGAAATCGACTAGATAGCATAAAATTCAATTCGATTGCTTTCGCTAATTCTCTTAGTGGTGCTAAAACGAGTATTGAGAAAGCAATTGAAAAATTGGATATTATGTCAACACAAATAAAAAAACTAGATGCGCACAAATAAATAGTAATATATTAAAAAATAAACCACTATGGAAAATGACTTTGAAAATGGAATGTCAGCAATGAAAAGTAAAAATTATCCAGCTGCCATTAGATATTTCAGTATGTGCATCGATGTGAATCCAAAAAATTTTGATGCTTTCTTACAACGAGGTATTGCGAAGTCTCACATTACTCGTTTTGAAGAAGATATTGATGATGTAATCGCAGATTTTCATACAGCAATTTATTTAAATCCAAACTTATATGAAGCATATTATGAAAGAGGTGTTGCTTTTATTCATACGGAAAATTTTATGCAGGCAATTTTTGATTTTTCAAAGGCTATAGAAATGCGACCAACATCAGCTATAGCTTACTTGCAAAGAGCAAAATCGTACATTCAAGTTGATCAATTCGCTGAATCTATTAGGGATCTTGACTATTTTATTGATAAAAATGAATTTCCCAATGACACTTTATTACTTGCTTATAAATATAGAGCTTTATCTTATTTTAGATTAAAGAAATACAATAATGCAATTTTAGATTCTTACAAAATCCTGTCAATAAAGGAAGAAGCCGATAGTTATGTGAATAGAGGCAAAGCTTATTTGCATTTAGGCAATTTTAAAGATGCAACAAATGATTTTAAAAATGCTTTGAAGATTGATTCAAATGATCAAAATGCCATATTTAATCTCAAGATAATAGAAGATGTAAGTAATATTAAAAATATTCGGGGCGAAAGAACTCTGGCAGATTTTTTAATAGGTATATCTGAATTAGTTGTTAACCAAGATTTTGACAATCTATACAACGAAGCCAATGAATGTGTTAAGGTTTATCCAGAATTTTATCTTGGATATTTTTATAGAGCATTAGTATATCAAGAGAGAAAAGAATATTATAAATTAAATGTTGATATAAATGTTGCATTAAAGCTAAAACCAGGGAATAAATTAGCTCTAGGGCTTCTTGAAGAAATACCTTACAATTTTCAAAGAATAAATAACTCCACCGATCAAAGTAGTAACGTAGAAAAGCAGAAAAAAAATATTGTGGACTTTTTTGCTAAGTTGTCTAATTCAGGTAATCGGATGAGTAATTCCAACTTTGACTATACGAAAGAACCCATCAAAAAACCCACAATTGAATGGGTGGATATTCCATCCGGTTCATTTATAATGGGTAGCCCAGACAATGAAAAAGGCAGACGTTATGTTGAATCTCAATGCCAAGTTACCATCAGTGGATTTAAGATGAGCAAGCATGCTATAACCTTTGAACAATTTGATCTTTTTTGTGATAATACTTTTAGGTTGAAACCGAGAGATGATAATTGGGGACGAGGTCCTGGTTGGGGACGAGGTAAACAACCTGCTATTTTTGTTAGTTGGTTTGATGCTCAAGCCTTTGCTGAGTGGATGGGATGCCGTTTGCCTACTGGAGCAGAATGGGAATATGCATGTAGAGCAGGAACGACCACTGCTTTTAATACAGGAAAAAGTATTACGACGGATGAAGCAAACTTTAATGGAAATTATCCTTACAACACAAAAAAGAAGGGCGAAAATAGAGGAAAACCAATGCCTGTAGGAAGTTTTCCTCCAAATGCCTGGGGTTTATGTGAAATGCATGGAAATGTGGGGGAATGGTGTAACGATTGGTGCGGAGAAAATCCACTAACCCCCCTAATCAATCCACAAGGTCCATTAACAGGAGAATATCGAATGATCCGGGGTGGAAGTTTTGCACACGCAGCAGAATCTGCTAGGTCGGCAGCAAGTGCAGGTACTTATCCATACAATTTTGGTGAACATACCGGATTTCGTCTTGTTTTGATAGAGAATGAAATCTTGTAATTTAAATCAGTTAGTCTATGATTTGGAAAGGTAATTGTTGAAATTTTGTATATTTCATTTGTTGAAATGCAAAAAATAATTAAACCTGATACGACTAATGAAAAACGCCCCATAACAGCAAAATACCCGCAAGTCGGGTTTCGGTGCTTCGTTGACAGGAAATTAGTAAATTTAAATGCAAATCTTCGTAGGAAGTTCATCGGTTAAATC
>CAZOHR010000369.1:3454-3787 GCA_964579045.1 uncultured Bacteroidales bacterium
TCCCGCCATGCGTGTATTTTCGGAACGGTGAACTAAACCTATCGGTAATTTCCTGTATTTGTAATAGTTTTAAAATGAACATTTTAAAACTATTTATCATAAAAAAAAAAGAATCACCTCTTGTAGAGAAGCTGACCTGTGAGATGCAGCTTCGTAATTACAGTCCCCGTTCGGTATACACCTATAGTGGACTTTTATCAAAAGTTGAATGTGATTTAGCATTGCCTCTGGATTCTATTACCATTCAACAGCTCAAAGATTACCTCCACCAACGGATTATTAACGAAAAAATTTCTGTTTCACTGGTCAACCAAACCATCAGTGCTTTCAAGA
>CAZOHR010000370.1:0-1101 GCA_964579045.1 uncultured Bacteroidales bacterium
TACAATTACTGACGAAAACTTATGTGCTACAAACACAAGCTATCAGATAAATCAATCTCCCGATCTAGTTGCCAGTATTGATGTTACTCCAATTTCTTGCGCTGGATATGATGATGGACAAATGTTAGCAAGTGCTGTTGGAGGTTCTGGAACATATAGTGCATATTACTATTATAACGAAACAGATGAAATCATAGGAGTTCAAGCACATATAACAGGACTAACTGCTGGAGATTACTATCTTGTTGTTAGAGATAGTTATTACTGCTACGATACTGCTTATGCATCGCTAATTCAGGCAGTTCCTCATGTTTACTCAATAAGTTCGACAGATATGACCTGCAATGGACTAAACAATGGATCAATATCTGTAACTATTGACGGAGGATCTGGAGCAGGATTCGATTTTGTTTGGGAAGCAGGAATTGCAGGAAACACAAACATAGCAAATAATGTAGCTGCTGGCAACTGGTCAGTAACAATAACCGACCCAACAGACTGTACTGAAATATTATCAGCCGAAGTGGACGAACCTGCAATGCAAGATATTGGCGCATTTGATGAAAATGGTTACATCTGTTATGGAAATACCTTGATTTTAAATCCAGGACTATTCACATCATACGAATGGAGTACAGGAGCGACAACACCAACTCTTGAAGTTGTAAACGAAGATCTTTATTATGTTGAAGTTGTAAATGGAATTGGTTGTCATCTTGGCGATACAATTCAGGTAATTGTTAGTACTGTTTTTAACGATGAGTCAATAAATCTGGCCAGTGTAACTGATGATGGAACAATTAAGGTAATGTGGGAAAAGACAGCAGGAGAAGGAACCGAATTTTATAAACTTTATCGTGATGCTGGTGATGGATTTGAACATATCACAAATCTCCAATTTAACGACCCAGCAATTTATGAAGATACTGATGTTACTCCGTCGTCTGAATACTATTCCTACAGAATTTCAAGTGTTGACTCATGCGGCTCGGAAAGTGATTATTCTGAACATCATCGTACATGTTTACTCGATGTTGTTCCTGATGACAATGGTGCTTGCTGGTTAAATTGGGGTGAATACCAAGGCTTTTTTGTGGTTTA
>CAZOHR010000370.1:1201-3784 GCA_964579045.1 uncultured Bacteroidales bacterium
GTAGTAAACTTACTTGGACAGACTGTTATTGAGGAAGAAACAAATACATGTAAAGAAGGAAACCAGACTATCAGTTTCAATTCCAACATTGATGCAGGAATATATGTTCTAAGATTGAGTTATGGAACTGAAACTCATAATATCCGCATTGTAAAAAATTAGAAATGCGATACAAGCTGGAGCTTTGTTACAGAGGCACAAACTATCATGGATGGCAACGACAACCAAATGCTGTAACTGTGCAGCAGGTATTGGAAGATGCAATAAATCTTTTGTATAGCGACAACATAGCAATTACCGGATGTGGTCGCACCGATACTGGTGTTCATGCAAAATATTATGTTGCACACTTTGATTCTGACAATAAATACGATAGCACTTCTTTGGTTAAATTAAATCGATATATACCTCATGACATTTCACTAATCTCAATTTGTGAAACAAATCAGGAATTCCATGCGAGATTTTCGGCTTTAAGTAGGTCTTATGAATATGTAATTACAACTGTGAAGGACCCATTCCTAAACGGTTTAGCATGGTTTTTACCATATCCACTGCGAGTAGATTTAATGGAACTTGCTATTGAAAAACTCTTTTATTATACAGATTTTACAAGCTTTAGCAAACTGCATACCGATGTCAAAACCAATAACTGCAAGATTATGGAAGCTGGTATTAGGCAGCAAAAAGGACAAATTATCTTTTATATTACTGCCGACCGTTTTCTACGGAATATGGTGAGGGCAATAACTGGAACTTTAGTTGAAGTTGGTAGAGAGAAAATTAGTGTTGATGAATTTTGTAAAATTATCGAAGCTGCCAACCGAGGAGATGCTGGACAGTCAGTTCCTGCAGATGGTTTGTTTTTGATGGATGTAAAGTATTAGAAGATAATGGATGGTGATATATGGTGCAGACACTACCAACTAAATATTAAACCTATTAGCTGCCGCTATTATTCGTCAATAGGTAAAGTCTGCTGAACCTTCAGCTCGGCACAGCCAAAAACTCACAACAATTCTAAATAGCGTCCAATTGATTTTGTTTTAGCTTAACTAAAAACTTGAAATTCTCTGATTTTATGACGTTTTATGAAAGATTTAAACCATTTTTTAACCTAACTTTCTTGCTTGATCAAGAAAGTTACAAAGAAATCAAGGCAAAACGATGCTACCCAACCCACCTCGAGACGAAACAATAGAATTGTATGTCGACCTTGGCCTAAAACAAATGCCATACACCTTTTGCCACTTCAAAAAAATTTGTTTTAGGAAACGACATGTCGGCTCGACACAATTCTAATTGTTTCGCTCTCACCGCTTGAGCTTCCCGCCATTTTGCCCGGCCAACCCGCGGAGCTCCGAATACTATTTGGTCGCATTTATCCGAATGTTTTAGGCTCACTATTCTTTCGAAAATAAAATTTGCCACAAGCTTTTTTATAACATATGCTATTTTTGCTTGCACTAAAAAAGACGAAACATCAACAATTTTGCTGCAGAATTAAGTGTTATAGAGCTTTTCAGTAGCCCCAAAGTATGTATTCTTTAGTAAGTTCGTTATCTGTGAAAATCTTATAATGAGTAACTCCAATGTTTTTTGTGTATTCAAACTCCATCTGATATTCGTATGAATCATTAGTATTAAGAGCTTGGAATTTTATAACATCGTTAAAATTAATGACGTTTTTGTCTGTGTCAATATTTACAAAAGTTCTATTTTTCGCTAATTCTACTGTACGATTACTACCAGTTTCAGGAAAATTAACCTTCCAAACAATGTTTTCTCCTTCAAACATTTCCCAATTATAAACAGTATTTTCAACAATAGAACAAGTGTCAATTATATCCTCAAAATACAATATGTACTCCTCTAAAATAGATCCATTATTTGATATTTTTTCAATCAAATATTCTGTTCTATTTTTCTGCGAATCCAAAATCTCTGTAATAAACATTGTGTCATTCCCTATAATTTGCGTTTTCATTACCCAATAAACTTTGTCAGTAGTATCAATTGGGTTTTCATAACAATAAGTCTTTCCTTGAATGAATTCAGCATATGGGAAATAAAAATTTCTTACTAAAATTCTCTGCTGTTTGTTTTGAGAATTACAACCAGTAAAAATCACGATAATTAGTAATAAAAATATTGAGTTTTTCATAATGTAACTAGTTTTCTAAGTATAGGATATTTTAGTTATCAATCGTTTTTAATAGTTTGCTTCTAAGAAAGATATCGAACTTGCCAAGATTTTTAGTGTTACCTATAGATATTTCACTCTTTTTTATTGGAATAATAGATATACCTTGCACAACAATAATTCTTTCATCTTTAATTACGGCATATGTTCTAAGAGAAAATCCCCAAATTATTAATGATAGGACTAATATATACCTCGCCCATTTCTTATAATTAGAGAGTATACCAAACAGAATAACAATCAACGATAATGCTAAAATCAACCAATAAAAATGATACTCCAAGATAATAAAGATCAGTAGAATATGCACTGTACTAAATAAAGGAGAAAATGTTTTGAAACAAATTTATTTTTTTAATTAATCCATTGAGATTGAGACA
>CAZOHR010000371.1:0-3774 GCA_964579045.1 uncultured Bacteroidales bacterium
TTGCTCTTCGGTAAATTCAAAATTCATAAGTCGTAGTTTTAATTTATAATTATTTTTTCGCGCGCTGAAAAGGAATAAGATTTAACAAAAATACAATTATTTTTGACAAAACATTAAATTTTATGATAAAAATCATGTATTATTGCAAAATATGAAGAGAGATACATGTTTTAATTAAGTATTTGAATGCCGAAATTTTAAATTTTAGTATTTTTCTTTGTTTGGTTAACGCGTGAAAAATAATTATTATATGATAGAACAACAGGCTTACAAACCGAAAAATCCAATAAGGATTGTAACAGCAACCTCGCTGTTTGATGGACACGATGCATCTATTAATATTATGCGAAGAATTTTGCAGTCAAGTGGTGCTGAAATTATTCATTTGGGGCACAATATATCTGCTGAGGAAATTGTAAATTGCGCTGTGCAGGAGGATGTACAGGCAATTGCTGTTACTTCGTATCAAGGAGGGCATATCGAATTTTACAAATATATTTATGATTTGTTGAAAGAACGTAATCGTGAAGATATCAAGATTTTTGGTGGTGGCGGAGGTGTGATTCTGCCTGTAGAAATGGACGAACTACATAAATATGGCATTGCCAGAATTTATTCACCCGACGATGGCCGCTCAATGGGCTTGCAGGGTATGATAAATGACTTATTAGAACTTTCTGATTTTCCACGTGGAAATACAATAGATTTTTCTATCGATGAAATTCGTGATTGTAATTATCTGTCAATTTCACGCTGTATTTCTTCATTTGAGAATTATCCTGATATTTCTGCATCTTTTATAGCGCAGGTGGATCAGGAGGCTAGTGCAAAACATGTTCCTGTGCTTGGTATAACAGGTACTGGAGGTGCAGGCAAATCTTCGCTGGTAGATGAATTTGTACGTAGATTCTTACATGAATTTCCAGATAAAAAAATCTCAATTATTTGTGTCGATCCATCAAGACGTAAGACCGGTGGAGCTTTATTAGGCGACAGAATAAGAATGAATTCGGTAAACTCCCCAAATGTTTTTGTTCGATCAATGGCAACTCGTCAAGCGAATCTTTCTTTGTCGCGATATGTTAAATATGCTGTTAATATTTTGAAAACTGCCGGATTTGATCTTATAATTTTAGAGACTTCAGGAATTGGTCAGGCTGATACAGAAATTGTTGATCATAGCAATATGACTTTGTATGTTATGACTCCAGAATATGGTGCTGCTTCTCAATTAGAGAAAATAGACATGCTCGATTTTGCTGATGTTGTAGCTCTCAACAAGTTTGATAAACGTGGTGGGATGGATGCTTTGCGCGATGTTAAGAAGCAATATCAACGAAATCATAAGTTGTTTGCTGAAGATCCTGATACAATGCCAGTTTATGGTACAATTGCTTCGCAGTTTAACGATCCAGGTGTAAATTCATTGTTTTTTGCTGTAATTCGCAAACTGATTACTAAGGCAGGCTTTGTTGCTGACTTTGATGATAGCCAGATATTTGAAACTCCAGAAAAAATTCACATTATACCCCCACAAAGAGTACGTTATTTATCCGAAATCTCCGAAACTGTACGTGCATATAATAAGTGGTGCGTCGATCAGGCTGATATTGCTCAGAAAATGTATAGTATTCATGAGTCATTGGCTTTGTTAAAAAGAAATCCCGAAGCTGATGAAAACAAAAAGGCAATAGAGACTTTGGGAAAACTTTATCAAGAGTATTTGTCGAAGCTAGATCCTTTAAGTAAGAATATTCTTGACACTTGGGATAAAAAAGTAGATTCATATAAACAGGAATATTACTCATTTATAGTTAGAGACAAAGAAATTAAAATTAAGACACATACCGAATCTTTGTCACATCTGCAGATTCCAAAGATTTGCCTCCCAAAATACAAAGCTTGGGGTGACGTTTTACAATGGAATCTTAAAGAAAATGTTCCTGGTGAATATCCATTTTTAGCTGGAGTATTTCCTTTTAAACGTGAAGGTGAAGATCCTACCAGAATGTTTGCTGGAGAAGGTGGTCCAGAGCGTACAAATAAAAGATTCCATTATGTATCTCAAGGAATGCCTGCGAAACGCCTTTCAACAGCATTTGACTCGGTTACATTATATGGAAATGATCCTGCAATTCGACCTGATATCTACGGTAAAGTAGGTAATTCGGGCGTGTCCATTTGTTGTCTTGATGATATAAAAAAGTTGTATTCAGGATTTAATATTTGTCATCCTCTCACATCTGTCTCAATGACAATCAATGGCCCAGCTGCTATAATGGTTGGCTTTTTTATGAATGCTGCAATTGATCAGCAATGTGAAATCTATATTCGCGAAAATGGACTTGTTGAGGAAGTAGAAAATAAAATAAGTAAGCTATATGCCGAAAAAGGAACTATCAGACCATCTTATCAAGGAGAATTACCCGCAGGCAATGATGGTTTGGGCTTAATGTTACTCGGAATAACTGGCGATCAGGTATTGCCTTCGGATATTTATAATAAAATAAAAGCTGTTACTATCAGTAATGTTAGAGGTACTGTTCAGGCAGATATTTTAAAAGAAGACCAGGGGCAGAATACATGTATTTTCTCAACAGATTTTTCGTTGAAATTAATGGGAGATGTTGCAGAATACTTTACCCTTAATAATGTTCGAAATTTTTATTCAGTATCTATTTCAGGTTATCATATTGCTGAAGCAGGGGCTAATCCAATTTCTCAATTAGCATTTACACTTGCAAATGGTTTTACTTATGTTGAGTATTATCTTGCTAGAGGAATGGATATTGATAAGTTTGCACCAAATCTTTCTTTCTTTTTCTCGAATGGTACAGATCCAGAATTTTCTGTTATTGGCAGGGTCGCAAGATCCATTTGGGCAAAGGCAATTAAGAATAAATACAAAGGAAATGTTCGCTCTCAGCAATTAAAATACCATATACAAACTTCGGGTCGCTCGCTTCATGCACAGGAAATCGACTTTAATGATATTCGAACAACTCTGCAGGCATTATATGCAATCTACGATAATTGTAATTCTCTACATACTAATGCATACGACGAAGCTATTACAACTCCAACAGAAGAATCGGTACGACGTGCAATTGCAATTCAACTGATTATTAATAATGAAATGGGATTAGCAAAGAATCAAAATCCAAATCAGGGCTCATTTATAATTGAAGAACTTACCGATTTGGTTGAAGAAGCAGTGATGGCCGAGTTTGACAAAATTTCGGAAAGGGGAGGAGTGCTTGGTGCAATGGAAACAGCTTATCAGAGAGGTAAAATCCAGGAGGAGTCTATGTATTACGAACATCAAAAGCATACTGGCGAATTGCCAATTATTGGTGTGAACACTTTCCTATCATCAACAGGCTCTCCGATATTAATTCCTGATGAGGTCATTCGTTCTACAGAGGAAGAAAAACGCTATCAAATTGATATGTTGTCTGAATTGCATAAAACACAAATTGATGTGTCGGAAAAGATGCTCAAAGAATTGCAAGTTTCTAGTATAAGAAATGAAAATCTATTCGCGAAAATTATGGAAGTTAGCAAATATTGTTCATTAGGTCAGATTACTAAAAGTATGTTTGAAGTTGGAGGACAGTATCGAAGAAATATGTAATTTTTACAACATTTTTCGCTGGGGCGAAATATGTTGTAAAAATAAATTACAAAAAACAAATCTCAAAACTTCAGCAAATCCAATTGTAATTTACTTGCGTGAGGGCTAAAGCCGTTGTAATTTGTATTTTGTGATTTATC
>CAZOHR010000372.1:0-3771 GCA_964579045.1 uncultured Bacteroidales bacterium
GAGGCTCCACTCCTACAGCATCATTAAATGCTACTCCAAATGTCCTCAACGGATTTAGTTATATTGAAGGTTCGGGGCCATCCGTAGAACAACATTTTGTCATAAGTGGTGTGGATTTAAACGGAGACGATGTAATAATAACACCACCTTCAGACTATGAAATTTCTCTGCACTCGGGAACAAACTATCAAAATAGCCCATTAACACTAAGTACTTTCACGGGAATTGCAACAGATATTTATGTACGACTGAAAGCCGATTTGGGATTTGGAATTTATAATTTGGAACTTATTACCATCAGTGGTGGTGGCGCAACAGACATAACGGTTACATGTAATGGCAGTGTTGATGAGTTATTTATTCCTGCACTCATAGTAAATCCTTCAGCTTTGATTGGTTTTAACTATTTGGAAGGTTTTGGCCCCTCAGTAGAACAAAGTTTTGAACTAAGCGGATCAAACCTTAACGAAACAGACGTAACAATAAATCCAACTACAAATTATGAAGTTTCATTAAGTTCAGAAACTGGCTTTCAGAGCGATCCAATTTTAGTTTCAGCATTTGATGGAAGTCCTATAATTGTCTATGTCCGTCTTAAATCAGCACTGAATATCGGTGTGTATAATCTTGAGGATATTACGATTTCGGGAGGTGGTTCAGAAGATGTTAGCGTTTCGTGCAGTGGCGACGTAGATGAATTTGTTGGCTTTAATCAAGAATATATGTCTGACAAAATAAAAGTATTTCCAAACCCGACAACTGACATTTTAAATATCAGCATCTCAGATTGGAAAACAAATTCTGTTAATTACGAAATCACAAACATTACAGGACAAATAATTTACAAATCATCTATAAATGTGACTAATGGATTTGCACTTGAATCCATTGATTGCAAATCTTTGAAACCTAGTTTGTATTATATTAGGTTTTATGATGATTGTTCTAGTATTTCGAAAAAATTCAACAAAAACAGATAGATTTTTTGTACATTTGCAGATGATAAAAGAGGCTTATACCCAAATTTAAATAAATAGAGATTATAACAAATATATTAATTAAACAATTTAAAAATGAAGAAAATTTTAATCGTATTTCTTGGGGCATTATTAATGCTAGCAGGAATTGGAAAAAGTTTTGGTCAGGTGAATATTATCCCTGTCAGAAATGATGTTCCAGGATTTAGCACTTGGACAGATGTCGATATCGAAGGAACTACTGGGTATCTGCAATTAAAAAAAGCAACTGCAGTTACAATTACTCCAGCTATGAATTTCGACAATTACACTGGTGAGGCATTAAATTTTAAAGCCAGAACCTTTGGTGGAACGAATGCAGTCGAAAACACAATTACTGTTTCCATATCAACGAATAATGGAGTTGATTGGACTGTTTTAGGAACTAGACTTCCTGCAACAAATACTTTACTCGCCCAAGCTGAGTTTGATCTATCTGCTTACAATGGTACAGAAGTTAAAATTAAGTTTTATGTTGAAGGTACATCTGATGCAATTGGCGCTGGCATTGATGATATTACTATCACCGGATTTGCACCAGCATCTGCAACTTTAATTGCTACTCCTGCTACACTTACTGGATTTAACTATATCATTGGCTCAGGTCCTTCTGTAGAGCAATCTTTCTCTTTAAGCGGAACAGACCTTAATGCAAGTGATGTTATCATTACTTCATCCACAAATTACGAAATTTCTCTCACTTCAGGTGGTCCATTCCAAAGCACTCCTATCACTCTCACTGCTTTTAATGGAACAGCTACAAATGTTTATGTACGTCTTATTACCGGATTGGGAATTGGAGCATATGATTTGGAACTTATAGCAATTTCGGGAGGTGGTGCAACAAGTATAAATGTTACTTGCAGCGGAACTGTAAGTGCTTTACCATCGCCAACTCTTTTAGCAAATCCAATTAGCTTGAGTGGATTAAATTATATCGAAGGTGCAGGACCATCTGCTGAGCAAACATTTACTTTAAGCGGAACAGCATTAAATGGTAGCAATGTTATTATTACTCCGTCAACAAATTATGAAATTTCATTAACTTCAGGAATAGGATATCAGAGCACACCAATTACTATTACCGCTTTTAATGGAACTCCTACAATTGTTTATGTAAGATTAATTTCTGGTCTTGCAATTGCAGATTACAATACCGAACTTATTACAATTTCTGGCGGAGGTGCTTCAGACATAACCGTAGAATGTAATGGCAGTGTAACAGCAATTGGTACTACACCTTGTGTCGCAGAAGATTTCGCTGGCTTTACCGCTGGATCTCATGCTACTGCTTCATCAACTGATATCTCAGGATCACTAGATACTTATACTGCTGTAACTGGCTGGACTGGATATAAACTTTACCAAGCAGGTGGAGAAGTTAAAATAGGCACTGGCTCTTTAAACGGATATATTGTCACTCCAACTATTGACCTTTCAGCAGGAGGATCAGTAAGTTTTGACTATTCAAAATATGGTACTGATGCTTCTGTTGTTCAGGTTTTCCATGCAGCTGACGGTATAACTTTTGTTCAAGTTGGTACAGATCTTACCCCAGCGGTTGCTTTCCAACCATATAGCATTAATATTACTGATGGTACTGCTTTATCTAAAATAAAAATTGGAACCAACATAACTCGTGCTTTCTTAGATAATATTGAAGTATTTTGCGGTGCCTCAACAGATCCAATTCTTACAGTTAATCCTACGACACTTAGCGGATTCTCATATATTATAGGTTCTGGTCCTTCAACCGAGCAATCATTCATTGTTTCTGGAGCAAACCTAGATGGTAGTGATGTAACAATCACTCCTTCAACAAATTATGAAATTTCTTCGACCTCAGGTACGGGATTCCAGAGTACTGCAATCACGCTTACCACATTTGATGGAACAGCTACAACAATATATGTACGCCTGATTGCCGGACTAGCTGTTGCTGATTACAACTCTGAAATCATCACTATATCTGGTGGAAGTGCAACTGATGTTACTGTAACATGTAGTGGTAGCGTAAATGCTTTACTTTCTCCTACACTGCTCGCTAATCCAACTGATTTGAGTGGATTTACCTACATTATTGGTGCAGGACCATCTGCAGAGCAATCGTTTTCTTTAAGCGGAACAGATCTTAATGGCGGCGATGTTGTTATCACACCAACAACAAATTACGAAATTTCTTTAACTTCAGGAGCTGGATTCCAGAGTACTCCTATTACTCTGCCTGCATTTGACGGTACTACTACATTAGTTTACGTTAGACTTATTGCAGCACTAGGAATTGGCGATTACAACACCGAACTTATTACAATTTCAGGTGGTGGGGCAGCTGATATTTCTGTAACATGCAACGGTAGTGTTAGCGACGTTCCAAGTCCAACATTAATTGTTACTCCTGCAAGCTTAACTGCATTAAACTATATGTTTGAATCAGGACCTTCTGCGGAGCAATTCTTCACATTAAGCGGAACTACACTAAATGGAAGCGATGCAATTATCACTCCATCAACAAATTATGAGATTTCATTAACTTCTGGCGCTGGATTCCAGAGTACACCAATAACAATTGCTACTTTTAATGGAAACGACACAGATGTTTACGTAAGATTAGTTGCAGGTCTTGCAATTGCCGATTACAACTCTGAAAATATAACTATTTCTGGCGGTGGAGCTGCTGATGTTACTGTAACTTGTAACGGTAGCGTTTTAGACCCTGCAACAACACCTTGTTTAGCTGAATATTTCGATAATTTCA
>CAZOHR010000373.1:0-1557 GCA_964579045.1 uncultured Bacteroidales bacterium
GAAATTCTTTAACACAATAAAGTTTCTTAAATCCCCCAGAAATATTGCTTGACCCCGAGTAACTCGCGCGGTAGACTGAGTTGATGCGTATGTGAAAAATAGTTTTTGAATCACAAAATAGCAGTAACCTTGGTGATTTACTTTAGTCTCAATTTTATTCTGCAAAATTCAAGCAACCATCATTAATTTGCCAATTTATTTTTCCCAAACCATGACTTTCGAGATAATCATTTATTTGTGAAAAATGTTTGCAACCAAGAAAACCATTGTAGGCACTAAGTGGAGATGGGTGTGCGGATTTTAAAATATGATGTTTCGATGAATCTATAAGAGTTTCTTTGGCATGAGCATAGCGGCCCCATAATACGAAGATTACGTTTTCGCGGTTTTTGCTAATTGTTGAAATCACATGATCGGTAAATGTTTCCCAACCTTTTTTCTGATGCGAACCAGCTGTATTTGCTCTGACCGTTAGCGTGGCATTGAGAAGGAATACTCCCTGCGATGCCCACGACTCAAGATTGCCGCTTTTAGGAATTACAATTCCAGTGTCTGAATGAAGTTCTTTGTAGATATTTGCTAAAGAAGGTGGTGCTTTTACTCCTTGTGGAACTGAAAAACATAAACCATGAGCCTGCCCTGGTCCGTGATATGGATCTTGACCTAAAATTACAACTTTAACGTTTTTGAAGGGAGTAAAGTTGAAAGCGGAATAAGTTTGTGAACTTGGAGGATAAACGCTAAATGCTTTTTTTTCTTCTAATATAAACTCTTGCAGTTTGATAAAGTATTCTTTGCTGAATTCTTCATGCAATTGCTCGTACCAAGAATCTTCTATTTTTATTAACTTTTCGTCCATCAGTCTTTGTCAGGTATGTATTCTATATTGTCGGTTTCATTAAAAATAAGGTCCAAATCTTTTGGATATACTTTCTTTTCATTTGTGATAAACACATTCTCGCGTAGGAATGCTCCATACTGATTTATCTCTGTCACAATCTCTTGAATCAATTCAACTAAATTAACGTGTAATGCAATAACTGCCTGACAAATAACATAGTTGTTTTCGAATTGTAGTTCTTCGGTATATCCGTCGTTCTTTTTAAGAAAATAATCAATTTCTCCTTTAGTGATATTTTTCTGAGCATCAGTAAAGGATTCTTCTTTTGCGGAAAAAGCAAATATATATCTAAGTCGATGGTCCTTACCACCTAAACCCGAAGCAATATAAATTTTTGATTCTTCCATAAGATTCGATTCAAGAAACATCCGAGCCTGCTGATATGACAGATATGCCCATGTTTTTAATTCGGGTTCAGGATTCTTAAGATATTCCTCTATAATACGGTAAGTCTCAACTTCGCCATAGGCTGTGAGTTGCGCGAGAATTTCTTTTTTTCGACTTAGGTCTATAGATTTGTCTTTTAATCCATCAAGTAATTGTTGAGGTTCTGGGAGTTCAATTTCGTCGCCGATTCTTTGAAGTGTTTCAAAAAACTCAATCTGGATTTCTGCATCAACGCTAGTTTCGATAATCCTAATGTTTTCGGGATTATG
>CAZOHR010000373.1:1567-3764 GCA_964579045.1 uncultured Bacteroidales bacterium
AACATACTTTCCTGATCTTCCATAACTGTAATTTTGGATAGATATGATACACAAATTTAAAAAATCTGAAAGCAGACCGTTTAATTTCCAGTAGCTTTCAGATTGTATGTTTTTTTATGGTTAAAGAGCAGAGTTATTTCTTCTTTGCATCTTCCACCTTAATAACTTTTCCTGAGAAGTATAAATCTTCGCCAGCAAGTGGGTGATTAAAGTCGATAACAACCTGATCTTCGGTAATTTCTATAGCAACACCATCGAATACAGTTCCGTCTTCGTCTTCCATAGGTACATAATCACCTATTTCTGGAAGTCCACCTTCATCGTCTCTGAAAACGTCAAGCGGAAATTCAGCGTAAGCTTCTTCATCTTCATCACCATAAGCTTCATCTTTTGTAAGTGTGAACTTGAAAGTGTCGCCAGCACTCATGCCAACGAGTTTTTCTTCAAATGTCTCAAGCATTTCGCCTTCACCACATAAAAATACTGCAGGTTCATTTTCTTTAATTGACTCAATTAATTCACCTTCAAATCCGTCAACATAAAGGTCGTAGATAATGGTGACAAGTTTCCCGTTTGCAACTTTCATTTGATTATTCTTTAGTTTTATAATTAAAATAATGCGTAATATTACTTCTATTTATCCGATTAGCAAAATTATTTTGTTAAAATGATTAAAATTTTTCTTTCATCTTACTCACTAATTGATGCGTATCAGAATTGGAATGGTTTTGTTGAAAAAGTTGGGTTTCTACTCCCCATCATCTGAAGAAGACTCCGAATCGTTATCAATAGGAAAGTCTTTGATAGCATTTGTTTTAACTTTTTTAGATTTCGAAATTTCGCTTCTTATCCAAAACGACATCATGATATTTGTCAAACCATAAATACTTGCGATAATCCCAAAAAATGTAGTAATTGAAGTAGCTGTTTCAAATGGATTTATAATAAATACAGTTCCTGCAATTAGCATAATAAGCGATAAGCCAATAAACATTTTACCAGTATTTGAAATGGGTGTGTATCCCAATGTTATTATAAGCTGAACAATACCGCCCATAATTAACGAAATTCCTAGGATAATTATAAAAATATCGAGAAATACTTCTGGCATCAATGCTAAAACAGCACCAAAAATGATGTTTAGGCCACTTGCAATAAGTACTAATACTTGCAAGAATTTCTTTTCTGATTTATTCCTCAATTTCAAGACCATGGTTATTACTCCACCAATGGCGATAATAATACCAATAATAATGATAATAGTTTCCATGGTGAATTCGGGAACAGTGACTGCTGTTATTCCAAGTGCAAAAGATACCAAACCTAGGTAGAAAATTACATTTGCTGGAACGATTGATTTTTTCATTTTCATTAATTTTTTTACAAATATACAATTTTTTTGAACTTTTGGTTTACCTGATAAATATCGAACTATCACCATAACTTAAAAATCTAAACTCATTATCAAAAGCATATTTGTATGCATTCCGCCACTCATCACCAATGAAGGCAGCAAGTAGAAGTAATAATGTGGATTTTGGCTGATGAAAATTGGTAATTAGTCTATTTGTGAATTTAAATTCATAGCCTGGTACAATTATTATTTGTGTAGTACAATTCAATTGCTCAAAATCATTGGATTTCATCCAAATTAAAACATTTTCGAGTAATTCGTTTTTTGAAATAGCATTTTTTTGATGGTACGCTTCCCATTGACTAACAAAGAAATTATTGTCAGATTTGTTTGTAGCTTGATAAATTTGAATAGCAACTTGATAAAAACTTTCTAGTGTTCTTACTGATGTAGTTCCAACGACCGTGATGTTATCGTTAAATTTAAGCAGACTTTCTATATTCTTGCGAGTAATAACAAAATGTTCGGCATGCATTTCATGGTCTGATATCAATTCTGTTTTAACAGGTTGAAATGTGCCTGCGCCAACATGAAGTGTAACCGAATCGTGTTGAACATTGTTTTTTCTAAGTGATTCAAATACTTCTTCAGTAAAATGTAACCCAGCCGTTGGTGCCGCTACAGAGCCTTGACACTTGCTGTATATTGTCTGATATCTGCTGTTGTCGATATCTTCTGAATTGCGATTAAGATATGGTGGGATTGGTATATTTCCAAATGCTTCGAGAATTTGGGATAATATTACATTAGGATTATTCCACGAAAACTGTATTTCAAATGCAT